>JAAYVR010000168.1 GCA_012517065.1 Verrucomicrobiota bacterium
ATTTGTATTTCCGCCGGTGCGCATTGTTCAGAGCATCTACGGTGCGAAGCCGTAACCGGAAGAACCGTGTGCGGGAAAACCGCTCGCACGGGTCTGTGGGGGAGCCGGTGGGAGACCACCGGCTCTACCCGGATCGGCATTCCCGGAGGTTTCTTAGCTGCGAGTTCGGTAGATTTCTCCGTATCTGCTTCTCTCGCTGCCAACCTCCGACTTGGCAATGCTCACTGGCCTCGCACGCGGATTGTGGCCTTAGCTGGCAACAACAGCCCCGTCAGTTGCCAGCCGCCCGGAATGCGCACCCCCGCCCCTAAGTCCACCCAGTCCATCTGGTTGGTGGACAGCTCAAAGTTCGTGCGCCAGACCTCCGGCCCAGTGCCGCCCCGCAGCCAGGTGATGGTCGAAGCGTCAGAGCTTAGCGACTCGGTGGCCAGCCCGGTGTTGTTAAGCCGGCCAATACTGTCACGTCTCTGCCCGCCCAGCGTGCTGAAGTAGCCCCCACCACAATCTTCCCATCAGACTGCAAAGCAAGGGAATAGACAGTACCGTTTACCCCCGGATTGAAGTCATCGGCAAAGGGGTTGTGCAGGGGCCGCTGGGTTGTCGGGCCGCCAAGCCGACCATGCAGTGCTGTCTGACAACTTCATTGGGTTCTGGTGAGTCGGATAAAGTGACAGGCTCGTTGTTTGGATTTTGCGCCCTGATTGCGACATGGCCCGCAAATTGTCCCTTGTTCCAATCCGCGGTTGCCGAAGTCTGTGCAGGTGCCCCTCGGATGCAGATATGGGGACAGACACGTTGTTTGGGCATAAAGACAAAGCGGCAGCGAGCTGCCGCACTCCAAACGCTTCGCGGCTACCAACGCCCACTGCATCTGCCGCAGCGCGTGAGAGACCATTGGGATCAGCGCGCTCTTTCTTGCGACGGGGATGCAGATATGGGGACAGACACGTTGTTTGGGCATGAAGACAAAGCGGCGGCAAGCCGCCGCACTCCAAACGCTTCGCGGCTACCAACGCCCACTGCATCCGCGGCAACGCGTGAGAAACCATCGGGATCAGCGCGCTCTTTCTCGTGACGGAGTCGCAGGGCATATTTCCCAGCCCGGTGTGGCTGAAGGTCCGGGGGGTGCAAGACTCGGGACCGTTGCCCGTCAGGCGACTTTGGTTCCAGCTAAGCCGAGCTGGGGAATATGGGGGCTACCCGATGGAAGCAGGCTCGATGTTCAAGGTGTTGAAATACGCGGGCCAAAGACATCCAAACTGACGCGGTTGATGCTTTCAACCAGTGCGGCTGCGTTTTCGGGCGGATCAAGCGGCACCAGCAACAGCGCCGGCTGGATTCTTGCTTTGTGCATTTCTTCGAGGAATTGGTCCGGACGTGTTGTGCGGTCGAGTCTGACGGCGATCGTCGTGTCTGCCAGCCTGGGAAAGACCGCGCCGTAATCCGATGCGCTTCCGAGTGCGCCCTGCGGGCTCAATGTAAAACCGATCCACGGCGCATAACGTCGAGTCGCGTCAGCCGCCGACTGCGCCCTGCCATAGATACTGGTTGCGGTTTTTTCGGATGGTTTCACAAGAAGTTGCAGATCGAATTCACGGCACAACTGCTGCAAGGTGTCCAACAAACCCGGGTCGGGCGCGGCGACAATGAACTCTGCGCCCAGGTCCCTAGCAAAGCCAAACGCACGTTTCCATTCCGTCTCGGATTCTGGCGTGTTGACGATTTCGTAACTCAGTATGCGGAGACCTGTGGAATCGAGTTTGAACCGAAGTTGACGCATTTCAGACGTCTCAAGCCGAGAATCAACGGGTTTGGGAGCCGCCGAGCTCAGCGCCTGCGCGCTTGACACGGCAAGGTAGGCCACGCCGAGCTTCGCCGATCTGTCGATTGAATCGAAGACCGTCATCTGTTGCGTGCCGTGAGCGGCAACGCGCCACCCGAGTTTCTCCTGAGCGCGAATTGCGGGAGTGGCAAGCTCACTGGGTATCGTGGGCGCAGGCAAGTCGCCGAGAGCGAACTGGATCGCGCCAAGGTAGAACCTGAGCATCATAGGGTCCCAGAAAACGTACGGATTGTGCGCGACGGTGCAGTAGAAGGTCCGGCCCCGGCCGTAGTTCCGCACCCATGCAAGAGCATAATCGTTATCGGCACGTTCAAGATTCCCAAATCCGCGGCCCTGGCGCAGATCAGTCCGTTCGGTGTCGATGCTGAAAAGAACACGGACACGCCTGCGCGAGTACGGATCGTGCACGCGAAAGAACTCATCTCTGTACTCGAACCCGCGCCCCTCAAACACGCTGTTGAGCGGGTTGTCCGGGTCATCGAGTTTCACGTAAACATGCTCGGTGCTTTCGCGATGGTTTGCGCCGCGTGCGCCAATCATCAGGCCGAATTCAGGCCAATCTTCGATCGCGCCGGGCCACTGTGTAAACGCGACTGAAGTTCCGTGCACGCCGAGCATGCCGCCGCCGCGATACACAAAGCGAACAAGGCTCTCCCGCAGTTCAGGATCAGTAAACAGATTGCCGACGGTGTTGTTGAAGAACACGGCGTCGAACTGCCGCAGCGAATCCGGGGCGAAAACGGCGGGATCACGGCTGATCACGGTCTGAAACGCGCCGGTGCGTTCGCCCATCAGCCTGAAAGCGTGGTTTGCATAAGCAGCAGAAGGATGGCCGCCGTAGCCCACGTTCAGATCGAATATCAAGAGTTTCCTTGGTTTCTTCGGAACGGCAGGAGCAACCTGCGGAATGGCTTGTTGAATTCGTTCCAATGCCTGCTGGTCGATCCCAATTGGTGCAAGTGGAACGCCCGCACTTGGGGAATTGCTCCGGCTGCTTTCGTTCGAAGCGGCAAACAACAGTTGTGCCGACAAGGCTCCCGCCAAGATGACGGTGCACGCTAAGGTTCGGTTCGCAAAGGTCTTCATCGACGTTTTCGACTCACATTCGCCACGGGGCGCGCATTGCGCGCGACCGGAGACGATTTGCCTCGTCGTCTCCGATGAATTCTTCTTTGACCGGGTCCCATTTGAGCGATCGCCCGAGCCGATCAGCAATGAACGCCAAATGCCCGATCGAGGCTGATCTGTGGCCGATTTCCTCGTCTGAACTCGGCGTTTGGCGGGATCGAATGCATTCGAGCCAGTTGGCATGGTGGTTGTTCTGGCCGATGTTGACTTCACGCGTGGTGAGTTTGATTCTGTCCCAAATGTCGGCCGGACCGCCCTCGATCGGACCGCCGGTTGACATGCTGGTGATCCATCCGGCTTCGCCGACAAAGATGCCGCCGAACAATCCCGCGAGCCGCGCGTCCGCAGGCACCGCGTGATACAGCTCTTTCACCTGTCCCCAGTGATCAACAAAGTGCAGCAGTGTTCCGTTCGCGTACCTGCAGGTCATCGTCGGGTACACTCCGCTCGAAGGGTGCAGGATTTCGACCGGCCCGCTGCGCTCATATCCAATGGCATATTGTATTACGTCAGTGCTGTGCGACAAATGCCATGTCAACGCTGCCGCGCCGAACTCTTCGGAAAACGACCACGGCACAACCCCGGGACTCGGATTGATGTGATAAAGCCTGTTGTAGTCATGCCATGGAGCGGGTCCAACCCACAGCCCCCAGTCCAGGCCATCCGGAACCGGTTCGGCAGGCAAACTGAATGTCGCCGGCGCGTACACCTTTGCGTAGGCATCGGCCTTGATGTACTCCGCGTAAGGCCGAAACCGCTCCGACCGAAGAAACCCCGCAAGCGGATCAAGAATCGTGAACACCGCCTTGACTTTTCCAATCCCGCCCTTGCGCACAAAGCCGACCACTTCCCGGATGGTTGGAATGGACCTGTACTGGGTCCCGGTCTGAAACACCCTCCCTTCACGGCGGACAGTATCTGCCAGTTGCCGTCCCTGTTCGATCGTGATCGACACCGGTTTTTCGCAATAGACATCTTTGCCCGCTTTTGCAGCGTCGATAGCCTGCAATGTGTGCCAGTGATCCGGCGTGGCGATAATCACAGCGTCGATGTCACGCCGGTCCAGCAACTCCCGGTAATCGTTGTACATTGCGCATTCGCGGGATGGGCTGTCACCGGCAGCGCGCCTAATTCGTGTTTGGGCGCGATTCAATGCGGCCTCGCGCCTTGTCCGGTCCACGTCGCAAACGGCGAGCAATTCAACCCCGGGATCACCGGCCATTCGGCTGACGTGGCCGCTGCCCATCAATCCCGTGCCAATTACGCCAACGCCAATTCTGTTGTTGGCGGGCACGCTGCCGTCCGCACCCAATGCGCGAGCCGGGATCAAACATGGCGGCCCGGCCAACAACACTGCCGCAAAACCACTCCGGTTCAAGAATTCGCGTCTGTTCATTGCTGTTGTGAGCTTGCGGTCTGTTCTCTCTTTTGCAGGCATCGGTCAATAGCCTGAAGGTCTGCCTCGGTGAGCCGCCAATCGGCTGCGCCGACGATTTCGTCAAGTTGCGACGGTCTGCGGATTCCGACGATCGCCGAAGTCACTTCGGGCCGACGTAAAACCCACGCGACAGCCAATTGGGCGAGGTTTCGTCCGTGTTGTTGCGCAATTGCGCTGAGGCATTCTGCAAACTGGAGATTGGCCGTGAGGAGAGGCTCGCGGAATTGCGGGTCACGACGGCGGTGATCGTCTGGTGGAAATTGCGCTATTCGTTCGCGCGTCATCCTCCCCGTGAGCAACCCCTTTTGCATCGGACTGTAAACCACGACGCCTATTTTCTCCGCGGCGCAGAATGGCAGCAGTTCGCTTTCGACCTCTCGCTCCAACAAACTGTACGGCGGTTGCAGCGAGGCAACCGGAAGAATTGGCTGCAAGCGGCGGATTTGATCGACGTTGAAGTTCGAAACGCCGGCGTGCCGGATTTTTCCGGCCTTTACCGCGGCTGCAATTGCTTCCCACCCTTCTTCGAGGTGAACTTCGTCGCGCGGCCAGTGCACCTGGTACAAATCGATCCGATCCACCCCTAACCGTTTCAGGCTCGCGTCAATTTCCGCGCTCACGGATGATTTCTCCAAGCATGCGGAGATGCGACCTCTGTCATCCCAAACAAGACCGCACTTGGTGGCGATGAAAGGCCTGTCGCGCATTCCGGCAAGGGCACGCCCGACAATCTCCTCTGCGTGGCCCAACCCGTACGCGGGGGCGGTATCGATCCAGTTAATACCGAGGTCCAGCGCGCGGTGGATGGCCTTGATTGACTCTTGATCATTTTGGGGCCCCCAACTGTATTCCCAGTTGCCGCCGCCCATTGCCCACGTGCCGAGGCCAATTACCGTGAATTCAAGGTCCGTATTGCCGAGTCGTCTGGTTTGCATAGCTTTGGTCGCTTGCAATCAAGACTAAGTTGCATCATGGCGGCCTGCAAGTCTGGCCGTCGCGTCTGGTGAACAGAGTGCTTGCCCGCATATTGCATACCCTGAGCAGTCTGCGAAACGGGTGTCTTCAAGCAACCAGGGAATATGCGGGCCCCGGAAATCTCACCGGAGCAAAGGCACGGGCGAATCCGAGGGGGTGACTGGTGAGATTTCCGGGCTAGCCTCGCTGTTTGGGTGTACTCGAAGCAGATTGCGGCATGCTCCACAGATCATCCTTGTTCCAATCAACGGCTGGTGAAATCCGCGGGGAAACCCTCGGACGCAGATATGGTGACAGGCTCGTTGTTGCACCGACGATGGTCAACCGGTCGAATGCATGGGTATTTGATCTGCCGTTGGCACTGCCTGCTGTGGGGAGAAGTTGCTCCGAAACTCCCGGACTCTGCTCTTGTCACCAGTCCACCGCCTTTGGTGTATAGTGTACGTCTTCGGTCTATTGTCCGTGTTTAACTGTGCCTCGCCACGTCAGTCAGCTTGACCTGCTGGTTTGGGATGTTAGGGTGGCCGCGAAATGCTCAAACACACTCCTTTGTACGAAAGACATGTTCGACTCAGCGCACAACTGGTCGATTTCGGCGGCTGGGAGATGCCGCTCAGGTATAGAGGGATTATCGATGAACACCTCGCAGTACGCCGAGCAGCCGGGTTGTTCGACATCTCGCACATGGGCGAACTGATTGTCAAAGGACCCGGAGCTGAGTCTTTTCTGAACCGGGTGCTCACGAACAACGTCGCCAAGCTCGCCGAAGGACAGGGTCAATACACATTGATGTGCAATCCCGAAGGCTGGGTTATCGATGACCTTTATGTTTACCGACTGAAGGGAAACGAATATCTGCTGGTTGTCAACGCCGTTCGAGTTGAAGCTGACACTGAGTGGTTGGTGCAACAACTTGCTGAACAGCCGGACCTCGGCGCAGTTTGGGTCGAGAACGCATCGGAGGTGTTCGGAGCGGTGGCTTTGCAAGGACCGGCTGTTGCGGCATTTGCAGATGAAGTTGTAACGGGCAAATCCGTGGCCGGAACGGACGTTCCCAAGGTCACCGCCTTGCAGAAAAACAGGGTCGGACAATTCATGTGGTCCGGCACGGCAATCCATGTCGCGCGCACCGGGTACACCGGCGAGGACGGGTTTGAAATCATCGCGCCTGCGCCTCTAATTGGTGGGATTTGGGACCGCGCGCTTGAGGTTGGGAAATCCTTTGGTTTGGAGCCGGCGGGGCTCGGCGCCAGGGACACGCTTCGCACTGAGATGTGCTATCCGCTTTATGGCCACGAGCTGGACGAATCCACCACACCGATCGAAGCCGGCCTTCAAAGGTTCGTGGCATTGGACAAGGGCGAGTTTGTCGGGCGCGCGCGCCTGGCAGAACAAGCCGTTCAGGGAGTGAGCAAGAAGCTTGTTGCATTTCGGCTGAGCGACAAGGGACCACCGCCGCGGCCTGGCTACGCATTGTTCGCTCCGGGCGAGCCGGACCAGATCGGCCAGGTAACAAGCGGCACTTACAGTCCGTCGCTCGGACTTGGGATTGGAATGGGTTACGTAACACCGAAACACGCGGTCGCTGGCGCGCGGCTGGAAATAGATGTGCGCGGGCGTCGGCTTGAAAGCGTCATTGTGCCAAAACCGATCTACCGGAAACAAGTTGACCCGAAGATGATTTCATGACTGGCTTTTGCGTATGAGTAATGTGCCTGGTGATCTGAAATATTCGAAGTCGCATGAATGGGTGCGGCTGGAAGGCGAAATTGCAACGGTCGGAATCACAGACCACGCCCAGCGCGAGCTGACGTCGCTGGTATTTGTCGAATTGCCGAAGGTCGGACGCGCCATTAGCGCCGGTGAATCCTGTGCCGTGGTCGAATCCGTGAAAGCCGCCAGTGATGTGTACTGTCCAATCAGCGGAGAAGTGACTGAAGTCAACGCTGAACTGGCAAACCGGCCTGAATTGGTCAACACAGACCCGTACGGTGCGGGCTGGTTCTTTCGTTTGCGGGTAAAGGACCCGAACGAGATATCGGGGTTGCTCGATGCAAGTGCTTACAGCGCTTTAGTGGGCTAATGCTCTTGCGTGCAATCGGCTGTACGGCCGCGGCGGTGCATTTGGCAGCCAATCGGACGCTTCGGTATAGGCACGCAAATCCGAATACCGGGCCAAACCCGCGTGTTTCGCAGCCCGCCGTAGCCGGAACCAGGGTTGCTTGGCGGGCAGTGGCCCGGCTCCTGCGCCCCTGACTAGAGCTGTCGTGCACGTCGGCTTGCGAAATATCTGCTGCGACTCCGTCGCCGGGGGAAGCACCCTGATCAAACCCCCACTGGACGCAGCACTGCCAGAGTAACTCCCAACCACATGAAACTTTCCCCCCGAAGGGGGGCCTCCAACGGTCACGGGTGGAGAAAGGCATTCGCGTGGCAAAACCGCGACTCGGTTGAACGTTGCGAGTTGAACGTTGTACGTTGGAAGTGAAAGTGTCGGTAGCTTGATCAGCTTGGTCTTCTGTTTGAGAACGTTCAACGTGCAACGTACAACGCACAACGTTCAACGGCATTACTGCTCGATGAATGCTTGTTTCAAAGCCGCCTAAAGGCGGGACTCGAACAGCCGAGGATGTAGTGGGCGTTGGTAGGCACGAAGCGCTTGGAGTGCGGCAGCTTGCTGCCGCTTTGTCTTCATGCCCAAACACCGTGTCTGTCCCCATATCCCATATTCCCCATCACCATCAGCCCGATGACCGGTCATGCGACGCTTTTCGATCCCACAAATCGGGCCACCGAACATACACCGGTTGGGTGCGGCGAAGGATCGCCGCGCTCCTCCCGGCGCGTTAGAAGAAACACCGACGGTCGGGA
>JAAYVR010000169.1 GCA_012517065.1 Verrucomicrobiota bacterium
CGTGACTGTGGTGAGCCAGTATGGCGGCGGGCAGACTGAGAGTGGCAAGGTCTTTGTTCCACCGGCCACCGAATCATTCACTCACGATGCGGACGGGAATCTAACGCAGGACGGGCGGTGGGACCTGGTATGGGATGGGGAGAATCGGTTGGTGAAGTTGCGGAGCCGGCTGGGGAGTCCAGCACCGGAACGGCGAATTGAATTCGAGTACGACCACCAAGGGCGGCGAATTCGGCAGACGGTTTTCAACGACCGTGACGATGGCCAGGGCAGTGAACTTTCCGACACCATCTTCCTGTACGATGGCTGGAATCTTGTTGCGGAACTGAACGCCAACGCGAGCAATGCCAAGGTTCGGACTTATGTTTGGGGCACGGACTTGACCGGCACCATGCAAGGAGCCGGCGGGGTGAGCGGTCTTGTGAAGGTGACCTACTATGGCGCCACGACAACCAACGCCTTTGTGGCTTACGACGGCAACGGGAACCTGATGGCGCTGGTTGATGCTTCGAATGGCAACGTGTGCGCTCGCTACGAATACGGCCCCTTTGCCGAGCCGATCCGTGTTTCAGGGTCGATGGGCAAGCTCAATCCGGTGAGATTCTCGAGCAAGTACACTGACGATGAATCAGGGTTCTTGTACTACGGCTACCGGTACTACAATCCGAGTACCGGCAGATGGCTCAGCAGAGACGCCATCGGAGAACGAGGGGGTTTCAATCTTTGCACTTTTGTCGCTAATGATTCTCTCGGATATGTTGATCATTCGGGTCTAGCTGTCTATCCATTAGGGCGAACAGATCCGAAGGGAAATCCCTGGCCACAACCCGCACCGATTCCGTTTCCTCCCGGAGGGCCGGTAAACCTTACACCGAACCTTCCACCCAACAGCCCGAATCTTCCAACCACCCCTGCAAGCACGCCGATGCAGGGCGCTGCGGGTGCGATACCAATAGCAGCCGAATACTTCGCTGCCGGTTTGGAGCAGTGGCTTTTGAACTACTACATTGACGAGGGTCTCAAATACTGTCGCGCACAGGCCAAACAGAAAGGGGGTTGTTGTTTCGGCTGCTGCGTCATCAATTTGTACTTGGTCACAGGGAAATACGATTCCTACAGAAATCTGTTTTCTGGCAGCCCGCAGTTCTTCTCGAAGCCATGCTTTTCGGTGCAAGCGGACATGGCCGTGATAGACAGTCAGCCTGGTCTTGAGCCCTACTTTGGGCGGTGGGAGTATGAGCGCTGGTGGGGGTATCGTTTGGTCAACCCGAACGCACCCGACGCCAATCGCATGAGGCCGATTGACGACCGATCGCACATCCGCCGTTACCTCGATATGCTCTCATGCAACGCGAAGTGAACATGCTGTTTGGGCGGGGTTCAGTTGCAAGCGTGAAACCAATGCTTCTCCCTCTTCTGATTGCATTGGCCTTGGCAGTCGGCTGCAGCCGCGAATCAGCGAGAAGTATTCGGACTGAGCAAGTGAGCGTCAAGGTTTACACTGACACCGAACTTAACAAGCTCATTGTCCCAGGAATGAGCGCGGCGGATGTGACCAACCAATTTGGTTCTCCGGGTTCAACCACAGAGATTGGCCAGGGCGTTGTCATGTGGACGTATTCGTTTCCCCTGCAACCGGAAAAAGTGGGGCTGCATCTGGCGGGATTCAGTATCTATCTCAAGGACGGAAAAGTTGAGAAGTGGTCTCCAGTGATGGAGGAATCACGGCAGACATTTCAGGCCGGAGGGTCTCAAGGTTCATTTGGAGAACAGTCCTTTCAGATATTCTTGGTGACTGACGGTCTGACCAATGTGGCGGACACCGTTGACTCAGATGGGAGCGCAGATGCTAGCAACCTCAAAGCCTCTCCCGATCTGGAGTTCAAGGCGAAAGTCTTCGCGGGAAGCAGCGGCAAGGAACGTCCGGGTGAGCAAACCGTGATTCTTGTTGTAAGCGAGCGAGACGCTTCAAAGTTGAAAGACTTCAGTGAGGATAATTTTGGCAAGCGACTGCTGTTAGTCTGTCGAAATCAAGCAATCGCTGCCCCGGTGATCACAGCGCCACTCGCCTCGCGACAACTGATGTTCACCGTCAAGAACGCAACCTTCTTGAACGGCATCCAAGGCAAGTAACGAAGTTGCGAGTCTTGTTATGAAGCGTCTTGGCGCAGCGGAAAAGGGCGCTCTCTTGCTTGCCGGTGTGTTTATCATGTTCGGCCTTTACACAGCGGTTTATCCAACTGAAATGCGCGTGCCTCATCCTGGGAGCAGCCGTTATCAATTGCGTATTGGACAGGACCCGCCTGCCGACCGGACATCCCCACAGAAAGCGCGAGTTTATGGAATCATTTCGGTGGCTTTCTGAATGGGAATTGCTTGGCTGGTGTTTTATCGCTCACGCAAATAGCGAGCAACCCAACCGGCTGTCCTGCGCAAACGGTGTAAGGAAATCTAGCGGCGCTCAGGCCGCGGCGAGGCCAGTCGGCCACCAGCGCCCGCCGCACAGTTTTCCACGCTGCTTCTTCGCCCGGACTTCGACAGGGCCGGCCATCTTCGGCGCGAGGTGCGGCAGCTTCGGAGCGGAGGCGCGGGCGAGCGCCTTTTGGTTTTCCTACTCACAAGGTTGTCGGGCCAGACGCTTGTCAGGGCAAGTAATCGCTGCTACTTTGGCATTGTGAGCGCGCGCAAGGTTTACGAGCGGATACTGGCCGGCTCGCATAACGTCCGGTTCGAGGATTTTTGCGCAGTAGTCGAAGCGTTTGGCTACCAACTGGATCGTGTCCGCGGCAGCCATCACATATACTGGCATCCATGTGCGCCGCGCCCGTTGAACTTGCAACCGATGGGCGGTCAAGCCAAACCGTATCAGATCCGGCAATTCTTGCGCGCGGTGGAGGAGTTCGGACTCAAGATGAAGGAAACATGAGTGACTATCATATCAACGTCTTTTACAGTGCGGAGGATGGATGCTACGTGGCAGACATTCCGGATTTACAGTCGTGCTCGGCATTTGGTGTGACGCCTGAGGAAGCGTTGCGTGAAGTGTTGATTGCGAAAGAGGCTTGGTTGGAAACTTGCCGGGCGAAGGGCTTGTCTGTGCCTGAGCCACGTTACCGGCCGGCGATCTACGCGATCCAGCACTCGTGATAATTGGTGACACACGCCGCGCTTAGTCCCGGCACGAAATGTACCTGGAATGTCCGTGTGTTTGATCGGCCGGTGAGATTTCGTGGCCTTCGAAACCGCCGCTTCACACGGGAATTTGCTCTCTGACGGCCGTTGGAAATACAGTTGGGACGCTGAGAATCGGCTGGTGCAGATGATTCGTGACACTGACAATCCGAGCGGTGCGCGACAGAAGCTGGTGTTCGAGTACGACCATCAGGACCGGCGGATTCGGAAACAGTTTTTCACGTACAGCGGTGGCTGGCAGGAACAGACTGACACGGTGTTACTGTATGACGGTTGGAATCTTGTTGCTGAGCTCAACGCCAACGCAAGCAATGCGAAAGTGCGGACGTATGTCTGGGGCATGGATTTGAGCGGCACCATGCAAGGCGCTGGTGGCGTGGGTGGCTTGCTGAAGCTGACATACTACGGCGGCACGACAACCAATGCATTCGTCGCATATGACGGCAACGGAAACGTCACGGCGCTGATCGACGCAGCCAACGGCAGCATTTGTGCCGGGTACGAGTATGGTCCATTTGCCGAGCCGATTCGGGTTTCAGGGCCGATATCGAAGCTCAATCCGCTTCGGTTCTCAACCAAGTACACGGATGATAAATCGGGGTTCTTGTATTACGGTTACCGGTACTACAGTCCGGGTACCGGCAGGTGGCCAAGCCGCGATCCCATCGAAGAGGAAGGGGGCGTCAACCTGTATGGCTTCGTGGGCAATGATCCGATTCAATTCATTGATCCATTTGGGTTGGAGTGGAAAGTCATCCGAGCGCGCGCCGACCGGGCGTTGGCGACATGCGACTGCGGCGATACGGTAGCGCAACTAGCGAAAAAGATTCATCTCGATCCTGCCGATTACACCAAGTGGCTCAAGGCTGCTGGCAACAGTCAATTGCCTGCATCTGTGGACACGCCTTTGTCGCAAGCTGCGACCTTTACCATTCCAAACAAGGCTTACGTGAATGACCTTCTCACTTGGCGTTTCATTTGGTGGAAGCAGTGGAGGAGAGTTGAGGAACGAGATTTGCGCCACGAAGGATTCAAAGTGGTGCATGTGGATGACACGCTAAGGGCGCAATTCTTGGCACAGATGAGCGATCCCGACGTCCATGGAATCGTGGTGCTTGCGCACGGCGATCCAGATCGGAAAGGTGATTTCTCAGACGCAGGTCCAGATTATGTTACTCCGGATGAAGCCGCTGGCGTTTTGCACCACAAGCTCGGCGGATTCAAAGCAATCTGGTGCTGGGGCGGAGTGAAGGAAAAGGGTTGGCGAGGTTTGGTTTCGCCGACGGGTTATTTGTGGTCACATCCAGGATACATCTTCATCTGGGAATCCTGGCCATTCTTTATCCAACATGGTTTTCCTGATGAGTAAGCCGAAGAAATCAACGGTCACCGCCCTGATCGCGCTCGGCTTTCTCGGCAGCCTGTTTTGCCTGTCGCTTGCGACGCCGGATTTGTATTACGACATCGTGTATGCGGGAATCCTCATCTCATCGGCGTTGACTGTTTACTATTGGCGGAAGGAGCGGAAAGCCAACGCGAAAGCCTCACCGATTGGGATGTGGATAATCTTGGGCGTCTTTCTTGTATTCATCGTGCTGTGCCTTCTATTGCCGGCCCTTTGAATTGAGATAACCGCATAAGCGAAAGCCAACCGGCTGTCCCGCACAAACGGTGTGAAGAAATCTGGCTCGCCTCAGGCCGGCTCGATAGAAGGTCGGCCACCCGCGTCCGCAGATTCAATTGGCGATCTTTGTCCAACAACAGTCGAACGCCTCCGCGACGAAGCTTTTATTCCTAAACGCGCGCCGTGTCTTCCGGGCTGTCTTCTTCTCGCGCTTCAAAACCTCACCGCAGGCAGTTTATCGACCTGTCCCGCGTATGTCCTGGCCGTAAGTCCGATGTCTGCATGCCCAAGTAGCTTCGACGCAAGGAATATCCCGTGATCCGCTCTCCCAGGTCAAGGAAACGATCTCACCCCACCTCAGACCACAGCCCAGCGCCAGCACAAACCCCAACCGCTCATCACCTTCCAATTCCCTAATCCCCTCTCGCATCAACTCACTGATCCATTCCCTCGGCGGTGCAACAAGACCCTCCCGATCAACCTGCTTAGCTCTTTGGAGGGCGAGCCGGTAATCTGGGGTATGGAGAGAGCGGCAGGTACGTTTGCCCTGGTGTTGGAATCTGACGGACCAATTTGGGCTTTGGACGCGTCTGCCGGCAGATTTGACAGCCACGGGGCGGAACAAGTCGAAGCCCCGTTTTCTCACAGGTAGTTTGCCGGGGTTTATGCAATTAGATGCTTCTATACTGTGCAAAGATATGCAAAGCCTTGCAAAGTGCCAATATTGGAGAAAACCTCTATTTTGAGCACACTATGCAAAACCATGCAAAGCTATGCAAAGCTATGCAAAGAGGTCTATAAGCAAACAACGTGTCTGTCCCCATATTGCGTCACAAAGATTCATTCCGACGATAAGTCGGGGCGAATGGGCTTGGATGGGCATTGTGCCAACCACGAAACACACGAAACACACGAAAAGCTTGCTGTGATAGTCCGGGCTTTCAGCCCTTCAATTGTGGAAAGTGATGTCGAAATGGCCCTTGTCGTGGGGCTTCGCCCCACGCTGGTATGGACCGCGCCTTTGGCGCTTCGATGACCGACCAAAACAACCGCATTGTGCACGGCAGCGTAGTTGATTGTTTCAGCCTTGAATACCCCCGACTGTGTTCCAGACCGTTGGTGTTCGTGGACCAATAACTCGAGGGCCGAAGGCCCGGCCACATA
>JAAYVR010000170.1 GCA_012517065.1 Verrucomicrobiota bacterium
ACTCCAACCACCATGCAAAATGGCCCACGTCAAGCCCGCTAAACGGATTATCCAGCAAGAGCACCTCCGGCTCCATGGCCAGCGCTCGCGCCAGGGCGATCCGTTGGCGATAGCTCCTGTTCAATCCCATTGGAGGCCAGTTCGAGTACGCTGCCAGACCCGTTTCAGCCAGCAACTGCTCCACTCGAGGCGCCGCGTCGTCAAGGGTGCACTCCCGATGGTAACAGATCGGCAGCCCAATGTTTTGCGCCACCGTCAACCGCGGAAACAGCCGGCCGCCGTCCGGAAAAACCAATCCGACGCGGCGTCGCAGAGCGGCCGCTATGTCTGCCGGCACCTTTGCGAGGGGCTGGCCGAAAAGCAGATGCGTGCCTCGAAGGGGCGGGGTCAGACCTGCGGCGGTCTCGAGCAACCGGCTTTTTCCGGACCACGTTGAGCCGCTGATCACCCAGAACTCGCCGGTGTGCACCGCCCAATCGACGCCTACTACAACGGCTTTTCCCAGGTTTTCAGCCGAAGCGATGTCGGCTCCGCGAAGTTCGATCCTGGCAGCAGTTGCCGTCATCTTTCCCGCAGGGCAGCATGGTTGGTCCAGTTTTCCAATCACATCAACACAATCACATCAACAAATAGACGAGAAGGAAAGCAGCATCCACGAGGACACAAAGTATCAGGCTTGTCAGCAACGCGCGCGTGGCAACAACCGAAACCTCCGTTAATTGAATCGGTCGGGCGAGCCCGTGAAAGCATGTCACCGTCGCGATAATCAGCCCAAACATCACACCTTTGAGGGTTAGCAACACGAAATCTTCCCAGCGCAGAGCAAGTACAACCTGCTTGAAATACTCGCCCGGGACCAGCGGCACATCCTGCAGAAAAGCGAACATGTACCCGCTGAAAAGAGTTCCCACAATGAGGTACGCGCTCAGGCACACAACCGCTGTCGCCATGCCAATCATTCGTGGCACTACAAGATAGTGAACAGGGTCGATCCCCAGCGCTTCGAGGGCTTCCACCTCGCCCGAAGCGCGCGCCGTGCCCAGCTCAATCACAGTCGCTGTCCCAACCCGCAACAGCACAACCCCGGCGGTAATGACCGGACCAAGTTCACGCACAACAACAGTGACCATGACGGTCCCGATCAAATCTTGCGCTCCCACCCGGCTCAGCAGGGCGACTGTTTGGCCGATGACCGCAAAACCAAGTGCGCACGCAAGGAAAGTCACTATCGGGAGCTGGCCGATCCCTGACCACGCGATTTGATTCGCAATCAGCGGGTGGATGACTGTCTTTGCCCTGTTCCAACGCGTCACCATCACACCCAAACTGATCAGCGCAAACGCGCCCACCTGCCGAACCGTTTCTACCAGGTGCAGCAACCATCGCCCGACAAACTTTGTGTATGACCGCGGCAAAGGCGAGTCCAACACCGTGTCGAGGTTCACCACTTTTCGTACACCTTCGAGCATGGACTTGAAAGGGTGCGACGGCCGCCTGCCATCGCTTTTCGTCCCGGCAAGCAGAATTGCATTGCCGACCAACCGCAGTGTGGCCGCAACGGCTCCCAATGGCAAGATCGGTCAGTCAACAAAACGCGGCTGATGCACAGGCCCAAGCCCATGCTTGACCAACAACTCGCCAAACCTTGCCAACCCGGCTTTCTCTGCATCGCCCAACTCGAACTTCATACATGTCCTGAGGTACCTTTCCCGGAACGCGGCATCGTACCTCGGATACTCGGCGATTATTTGGTCCAGTTCGGCCATTCCATTTGCGTGGCCCTGGCGCAACAGCTTTGACAACCGGCATTGGTCAATGCCGCGCCGCAGGGCCCATCCCGCATAAACAAACGGCAAACCCGTTAGCTCGCGCCACGCCTCACCAAGGTCCAACACGCTGTGCGTGTGCGGCCCGTAAACAAAATCAAGAGCCCTGTTGCCAATCAGAAGCACTGCCTCGAGGTCGCCGGTCAACCGGTAATCGGGCAGAACCCGCATTTCCGGATGCAGTCCGCGCTCGGCGAGAAGCACCCGCACAAGGCTTGCGCTTGTGAGCGAAGCCGGGTCCAGATAAACCACCGTCACCCGGTCCAAAGGTACCCTATGCGCCAACAACACGCTCAACACCGGGCCATCCGAAGCCAGCGCAATTCCATCAAGAAGATCGTATTGTCCTGTCTGGAGTACCTCGACCACGCTGACGAGCGCAGCATCGATTTTGTTGTCCCTCAGCCACGTTGCGAGGCGGGCCGGAGTCCCAAATCGCAATTCGCTTTCAAGTCCGCGTGTCAACGGGAGCGCGTTGAGATACGGAACGGACCCAATGCGTGAGTGATCATTGCCTGTTATTTTAATCATCGTGACTCTCGGGATTGCTTGTGATTTTGAAGAACCGGCGCGGGACTATCCGGTGGCCAGATTGCGTTTCAGAACGTCGAGCGCATCAGGTGCGCCACCCGCGTGAGCAGGCACCTGGCATCGATTGTCATCCAGCGGCCTGTAAAACGTGTCTCGCTGAACGGGTTCCAAACCCGCCTCTCTGATGGCGCGAATCATCGCGGCCACGGTTTGAGATTGCGGCGATGTCGAGCCTGCCATGTGGAAAATGTGTTCCTCGTGGATTGTCCCATGCAGATCATCGGCGCCAAAACTCAGTGCCACCTGGGCAAGCTTCAACCCAAGCCCAACCCAGTAGGCCGTCACATGATCAATGTTGTCCAAATACAACCTGCTGATTGCAATTGTGCGCAGCGTGTCAAAACCCGTCGGCGGCTTCGACACCGGCAACGCGTTGTTCTCGGGCTGGTACGGTAGAGGAACAAACCCGGTAAACCCGCCGGTCTCGTCCTGCAGCTCGCGCAGCCGCCGCAAGTGATCAACCCGGTCTGCACACGATTCCACATGCCCGTAAAGCATTGTGCATGTGCTCTTGCCTCCCATGCGGTGCCATAGCCTGTGCACCTCCAGCCATTCTTCGGCGGTTTCCTTGCCACGTGCGATCGCGTTCCGGACCCGGGGTTCGAAAATCTCCGCGCCACCGCCAGTGAGCGAATCAAGCCCCGCGCTTCGCAACGCTTCCAAAACCGCGGCGACGGATTTGCCCGAAATGGCCGCCATGTGCCGCACTTCGATTGCGGTGAAACACTTGAGCTGCAGGCACGCGTCGAGCGCTTTGAGCGCCCGTAGCATTTCAAGGTAATAATCAAACGGCAATGTGGGGTGCAGCCCGCCAACAATGTGGAGTTCGGTGACGCCAAATGCGAGTGCTTCTCGTGCTTTTGCAACGATCTCATCGATTGTCAGTTCGAACCCATTTCCGTCGCGTTTTCGCCGGGCAAACGAACAGAATTGGCATCGCAGTATGCAGTAGTTCGTGTAATTGATGTAGCGATTCAGAATGTAGGTTGCGCGCCGCCCAACTTTCCGTTCGGCCGCCATTCTCGCCAAAACGCCAAGCCCATTGAGGTCTTTGCTCCCGAAAAGACGCAGTGCCTCGCTGTCTGTAATCCGCCTACCGCTTGCGACAGCGTCGTACAGATCTGATAGTTCACTGTTCTTTATCAACACGTTCATTGCCACGTTATCCTGAACCGCGGAAACACAACTTCAGCCAGTGTCACCACAAAAAAGACCGCGCTGATCAGAGCGTTCAGGCGGAAAAACGCCGTTTGAACCCAGTTCAAACTCCGCTTCCGCGCCAGCCAGTGTTCAAGCACCAAACACGCCAGAATGATCACCAGTCCCACCAAGTATGCCACCCAGAACCGCGCCAGCAAACCAAACACCGCCAAAACCAGCCACATTATCATGTGTGCCAAAAATGACGCCTTGAGCGCATTGCTCACGCCCCACCGCACCACAAGCGAATGCAAACCATGACGCCGATCAAACTCGTAATCCTGAATCGAGTAAATGATGTCAAAACCGATCAACCAGAACACGACCGCAACAGACAGCAGCAATGGTAATATGGCGCTATGCTTGATTGACAACGCGCCGTCCCTGACAGGGAAAAAATCAAACGAACCGGTCACCGCCAGCCACGCCCCGATAGGCGCCAACCCAAGTGCGACGCCCAGAAACACATGCGTGAAATCCGTAAACCGCTTCGTCAGCGAATAGAAACACACCACCGCCAATGCCACAGGCGACAGCACAAAACAAACACGGTTCAGAAAGTAGCTCGACACAACCAGTCCCGCAGCCGCCACAAGACACAACAGCCATGCAGTCGCTAGCGACAATCTCCCCGTCGGCAAATGACGCTTTGCTGTGCGCGGATTCGCCGCGTCGAACCGCCGGTCCACAATCCGATTAAAGGACATCGCGCAGGTCCGAGCACAAAACATGGCCGCAAGAATCAAACCAAACTTCCTAAACCCCGGCCAGCCATGGTTGTCACGCGCCGCAACCGCCATCGACGCCAATGCAAACGGAAGCGCAAAAAGCGTGTGCGACAGCTTCACAAAGCTTGCCAGTTCCCGCGCCTGTTTCACGATCCACGACATTCAAGAAAGCTCTGCTATGTCAGTCCTAGTATGGTAATCCAAAAACGCCATTGTCGGGTGTTTCCAGTCACGCCGCAACAATGTTTGCATTGGACTCCAAGGCCGTTGTGGTCAATCTTTGGCTGTGCGACCTATGTTTTTCAGGAAGAATCTGCAACGCGACACGGGCTATTGTGGTGCCCACCGCGTGAGCCCGGTTTCCTCGAGCAACAGGCCAACGGCTTCCAAGCGCGATTGCGGCCGGCTCGTCGCTATTGTCGCCTTGGTTGCAACTGCCTGCCTCACTGCACAGGAGAACGTTTACCTCACCGAAGTTCCAGATTACGAATGGCACCTCGGGTGTTTTGGAACCGCATGCGGCAACTTGATCGGGTTCTGGGACAGACACGGCTTGCCGAACTTTTACACAGGCCCGACTGCAGGTGGTGTGGCTCCTCTGAACAGTTACGGCGCCAATTACCATATTCGATCCCTCTGGGCCTCAGAGGCGGGGCTCGACGGACGTCCATGGGACAAACCAGGGCACAGGGAAGATTATTGGATCGAATACGAAAGCGCTGCCCCCGACCCGTACGTCACGTCCAAAAGACCCGAACACTCGCCCGATTGCATTGGCGACTTCATCGGCCTCAACCAAAACCGATGGAAAAACATGAATGGCGAATGCGATGGTAACATAGACGGCTTCTGTTTCAATTACTGGGACAAGACCGGCGCGCGTCGCCTCAATTTCACCCCGGACGAGTCCGCCGGCACCCCGGCCCGCGATCTCCAATCCGGCCTTCGCTCATTCGCTTCCTTTTGCGGCTATGAAGCAGACGTTTTCTCGCAACTCATCGATTTCAGTCCCGAAACACCACCGGGGACTGGGTTTACTTTCGAGGATTTACAGGCAGAAATTCGCGCCGGTTACCCGGTTCTGATCTGGCTTCAAGACCCCATGCGCAAATCCCAGCCCCGCATTCAGTTGTCACAGGGCAACCCGGACATCCATGGCACTTTGGCTTACGGTTATTTGGTCGATTCCGATGGCACCCGCTATGTCCGCATCCGCACAAGCTGGGCCACAGGCGATTACGAGTTCCGAGAATGGGCATTTAAGACATGGATGCCAAACCCATGGGACTACCTCCCGCCCCGAGGAGTGATAGGTTTCCGGCCCAAACCGAAGATACTTGGCGTTAAACGCGAGCATGGTCAGGTCACAATTCGGTGGCACGCTCCGTCCAGCGAACTGTATGACGCCGATACTGGCGTTCGAACCCGGGTCCATTTGTGGGTGGTCGAACGCGCAACGTCACTTGACCCATCAGATTTCCAGCCCGTGACCGATCCCACAGACCTGCAAGAGGCCGTCATCCCGGACACAAACGCGGACATTGCATTCTTCCGGCTCAAGCTTGTTACACCCTCGCAATTATCACATTAGCGACGCCCCGCCTCAGCCCGACCAGCACGCGTATTTCGTCCACTGACCAGCCTGCGAAGGTCTGTCTCCAGAAGGCTTAAAAACATCCTGGCTGCACACGTGGTGTCATAATGCCCAACCGGCTCTCGCCGCTCCCACCGCCACACACCCGTATCCGAAAG
Organism: Verrucomicrobiota bacterium; assembly: GCA_012517065.1. Classification (GTDB taxonomy): domain Bacteria; phylum Verrucomicrobiota; class Verrucomicrobiia; order Limisphaerales; family J093; genus JAAYVR01. The sequence continues at coordinate 6,098 of JAAYVR010000170.1, forward strand.
CGAGGAAAGACAAAGTGACAGGCACGTTGTTTGGGCATCCCCAGCCGGTGAATGTTCGGGCGCCGCACATGCGTGATCCAAACGGGTCGTAGGGTCGGTCGTCACGTTGATGAGGCCGAGGACGGCCGCGCTCCCGATCGTCGGTGTTTCTTCTAACGCGCCTGCAGGAGCGCGGCGATTCTTCGCCGCACCCAACCGGTGTATGTTCGGTGGCCCGATTTGCGGGATGGAAACGGGTCGCATGACCGGTCATCGGGCTGATGGGGAATATGGGATATGGGGACAGACACGTTGTTTTGTACACCATGCCGATCTGGTTCTAGGCAAGTTGTTTGTGCGTAAAAAGAAAGCGGCAGCAAGCTGCCGCACTCCAAACGCTTCGCGCCTACCAACGCCCACTGCATCCGCGGCAGCGCGTGAAAGGCCATCGGGATCAGCGGCGAGATCAAATGAGGCCATATGGGGACAGACACGTTGTTGGCTGGGAGCGCCGCGGGTCGCCCCTTGGCGCAGGCGTAAATCGCCGTGGTACCACAGTCAGGGCCAGAAAGCTTTCAGTTTCACGCGTAAACGCAGGACTCTGGCAGCGATGGGTTGTTCTGCACCTCGGGCGATGCCGCGCCCGCGGCCGTTCGAGTCCCGCCTTTAGGCGGAACAGTTTTATCTGGTTGGGAGTTGGTCTGGCAGCGGCGTGTCCAGTAGGGGTTTGATCAGGGGCTTTTCTCAGGGACGGAGTCGCAGGGCATATTCCCCAGTCCGGGGTGGCTGAAGGTCCGGGGCCGCAAGAGCCGGGGGGTGCAAGAGTCGGGGTGGGGTTGCCCGTCGGGCAACTTTGGTTCGGGCTACGCCGGGCCGCGAAATACTCGTGGTAAGAACAATGGTTGCCTTTGACGGCCGTCGTGCTCAAAATACAGTCATGCTTGTCGTATTTGTCCATGTCCACGTGAAACCGGAATTCGTCGAGGCGTTCCGGCAGGCATCGATCGAAAACGCCCGCAACAGCGTTCAAGAGCCCGGCATTGCGCGTTTCGACGTTTGCCAGCAGAGCGATGATCCATGCCGGTTCGTGCTAATCGAGGCGTATCGCACCCCAGACGCACCGGCCAAACACAAAGAAACAGCGCATTACGCAAAGTGGCGTGATACGGTCGCCCCAATGATGGCCGAGCCCCGTCACAGCGTAAAATACAGCAACGTTTTTCCGGACGACGCAGGGTGGTGATTCTGCCGGACTGAATACGCCGCCGAAGCAGTTTCCGCTGTCTGCAAGCCGTCGAGACTTGCCAGTCAAAATGATGCCAACCTTTAACTTCGAGTTCGCCACCGCAGGCAAAATACTGTTCGGAACCGGGTCACTCAATCAAATCGGCGACTGCGCCCGGCCATTGGGATCGCGCGTGCTGCTCGTGACGGGGCGAACTTCAGCCCGCGCCGATCGTGCGCGCTCGCTTCTAGAATCAGCCGGGCTCGGCGTTGTCCAATTCTCTGTTGCGGGCGAGCCAACCGTGGATGAAGTCGCTGCTGGCATTGAAAAGGCGCGGTGTGAAAGGTGCGATCTTGTTGTCGGATTCGGTGGTGGCAGCGCACTGGACACTGCAAAGGCAGTCGCAGTCCTGACGGCCAACGGCGGGGCGCCATTGGATTATCTCGAGGTGGTCGGCCGCGGCCGGCCGATAACCAGGCCGGGCGTTCCCTGCATTGCGGTTCCAACCACGGCAGGTTCAGGAGCCGAAGTCACACGCAACTCCGTGTTGGCTGTGCCATCACACAAAGTCAAAGCAAGCCTGCGCAGCGAATTCCTGTTGCCGCGGGTTGCGATCGTTGACCCTGAGCTCACACGGGATCTGCCGTCTCAAGTTACGGCAGCAACAGGACTCGACACTCTGACACAACTTATCGAGCCCTACGTTTGCGTGCGCGCCAATCCGTTCACCGACGGGTTCTGCGTGACCGGGCTGCGGCTTGTGGCGCGCAGCCTCCGCCGCGCATACGAGAATGGACAGGACATTTCAGCGCGGCAGGACATGTCTTTGGCGAGTTTGTGCAGTGGCATTGCCCTTGCCAACGCTGGTCTTGGAGCGGTTCACGGTTTTGCGGCGCCGGTGGGCGGCGCTTTTCCAGCTCGACACGGTGCTGTATGTGCGGCGCTCCTGCCGGTTGTCATGGAGGTTAATCTCCGGGTCTTAAGGTCGAAACTTCCTGATTCTCCTGTGATTGCACGTTATCAGCAAATCGCAGAAATCCTTACAGGCCAAGCCGGAGCTTCACCTGAAGACGGCATCGCATGGGTTCGCGATCTGCGGGAGGTTTTGCGTATTCCGGGATTGAGCGCCCACGGGATCACTCAGGCTGACGTGCCCGATTTGGTCGAAAAAGCAGCGCGAGCGAGCAGCATGAAAGCCAATCCGGCGCCCTTGTCACGGGAAGAACTGCAGGAAATCCTGGTGAAGTCCCTTTAGCCCGCATATTTCATACCCTGAGCAGTCTGCGAAACGGGTGTCTTCATTCAACCAAGGAATATGCGGGTCCCGAGAATCTCACCGGAATGAAGCGTTGGGTGTCTTGAGCTGGTCAAGCGGTGAGATTTCCGGGTTAGCGAGGCTCCGCCTCAGACTGGTGACTCGCGCGGTGCCCTAATGTCCAACTGGCGCTCGCCTCTCCCGACATGGCCCGCCACGCTACAATTTGTCCGTTGATTTCCGGCGAAGAAGTGGCTTGAATCTGTGCCATGGACGCAAGCTCTTCAGTTCGTCGAGGAGACGCACTCGCGCGCAGGACAGGTTTCACGCTGATCGAACTATTGGTGGTAATAGCCATCATCGCGATTCTCGCCGGCATGCTGCTTCCCGCTCTCGGAAAAGCCAAAGACAAAGGTCAAGGCGTTGCATGCATGAACAATTTGCGCCAGCTCCAATACGCTTTCGCGATGTACCCGCTCGACAACAGTGATTACCTCGTCAAACCCGGCAACAGCGGTACCGAACAATACTCATGGGTGCAGGGTTGGCTTGATTTTAATCCGGCCAACTCAGACAACACGAACACGACTCAGTTGCTCGACCCAAACAAAGCCAAGTTCGCCCCTTATATTCCTTCTGCGGCAGTGTACAAATGCCCTGCCGACAAAAGCGCGGTGAGAATTGGCGGTCGTCTGTTTCCCCGCGTCCGCAGCATGGGCATGAGCCAGGCCATCGGCGGCCCCGGCCCATGGCTCCCGGCAGAACCCGGCATGCACGATCCACAGAAGAAATACAAGGTCTTCATCAAATCAGCCGACCTCGACAATCCGGGACCGACCCGCGTTTACGTTCTGCTCGATGAACATCCCGACAGCATTAATGCAGGCGGGTTCGCCAACAAAATGGTCGAGAACCCGGCTAACGCTTACATAATCGATTACCCCGCCAGCTACCACAACGGCGCTGCCGGCATCTCATTCGCCGATGGCCATGCAGAAATAAAGAAATGGCGCGACTCGCGGACCACGCCCCGCCCCAAATACAACAACAGCCTCGTTCTCGGCGTCCCAAGCCCGAATAATCAGGACATGATTTGGCTCTCAGAACGCACAACTGTTTTGAACGAGCTCCAGCGGTAAAACGCCCAAAAACATGGCAGGTAGAAAAATAAGTCCCAGCAGGTCCTGGGGAGTAGAAAGACCTGGAGCGGAAGAATCGGCGGCCGACTTACTGGCGCAAACAGGGAGGGCGCAAAAGCCGGGGCAGGAGAACAGGCTGTAGAAGGGTCGTCGGTGGAACGGAAGATGTGGGGGGGACAACTGACTCGGAAATTTCGCTGGAACTGCCGCTCTTGGTTTTTGGCTGGTGAGCCGTTGAGATTTCCGAGCCAGGTCGGCGGGAGGACGGTTGGTGTTATCCCGCCGAGCGCATGGTCGGTCTGAGGCGCACTCTCGCTAACGTTGATGAAATCCTGCGTAGTGCGCGGCTGACGCGCCTCTGCTGGCCGCCATTCTCAACGCGACGTTGATTGCTGAGAAAAGGCTGGACGGGTTTGCAACTCCCTTCCACGCAATGTCGTATGCAGTTCCGTGATCGACCGAGGTCCGTATGATCGGCAGGCCGAGGGTGACGTTCACGCCGGTATGAAAAGCCAGCATTTTGAATGGAATGTGCCCTTGGTCGTGATACATGCACACAATGGCATCAAACCGCTCGCGCACGTGAGTCAGAAAAGCTGCGTCCGGCGGCAGAGGGCCTTCGACGTCGATTCCCTTGCTTCGAGCGCGTTCAATTGCAGGGGTGATGATGCGCTCTTCTTCCCCCTGTCCGAAGAGCCCATGCTCGCCCGCATGGGGATTGAGACCGCACACGCCAAGCTTTGGCAAACTTTGTTTGATTTCGAGCATCGCTTGTGCTGTTAGTTCGATCACATCCAGCACGCGTTCGGCCGACAGCAACCGCGGCACTTCGGTGTACCCAACGTGGGTGGTGACCATGGTGACGGTGAGTGCTTCGGAGGTCTGCATCATGCAGCTCCTCGAAGCGCCTGTGAGAATCGTGAACAGCTCGGTGTGTCCTGGGCAATTGACTCCGGCAAGACGCCACGCCTCTTTTTGAATCGGCGCTGTCACAACCGCGCTCACTCTTCCCTGTGATGCCGCGCGGATTGCTGATTCGACGTAGTCAAAGCTCGCCCGCCCGCCCGCTGCGGATAACTTGCCAGGTTGAACTTCATTCTCGGGCAATCTGCTGCACTCGACCACAACCGGTCTTTCACACTTGAATTCGCGTTTTTCGATGTCCCTGAGACTCATTGTCTCTGTTTGCAATTCCTGGTGGGTTAGCGCGGCCACGCGACGCAGGACACCTGCGTCCCCAAACAGGACAAGGCAGCACGCCTTGGAAATCTCCGGATTGCCAAGAGCGCGCAAGCAAATCTCCGGCCCGATTCCGGCCGGGTCACCCATCGTCAGAGCCAACAAAGGTCGTGCAGACATAACAATTCGCGCTGCAACTTAACGTATGGGGTTGCCAAACGCAAAAATCGATTTGTTAGCGAGGCTCCGTCTCAGGCCGACGCTTGTGTGTGGTTGGCAGTTACTATGGCAGCGCCGCATCCAGTGGGGGCCTAATCAGTGGGCTTTTCTTGGCGACGGAGTCGCAGCAGACGTTTCGCAGCAGGGCGTGGCTGGCAGCCACGAGGGGCGCAGGAGCGGGGGATTGTCCGCCAGACCCTTTGGTTACGGCCACGACGGGCTGGGGAATATGCGTGTGGAGGTGCGTGTCAGAGGTGGCCCGTCAAAAACCTGCTGGCGGACTTGGGTCGTCGCGGCTAGCTTTCCGCCAATGACGAATCTGTCACAGCCTGTTGTGATTTTGACCCACGAGAGCGATCTCGACGGATTGCTCTCTGGGCTATTACTGCAAAAGCTGGCGTTCAAATTGTTTGGTGTGGTGCCGAAACTGATATCCAGTCACGCCGACGAATGGCAGCGCCGCCAACTGCCAATCGGGCCCGTTTGGGTGTCCGACCTTGGTTTCGACCCGAAAATGGACAAACCAAACTGGCTCGTCATAGATCACCACATAAACCGTGCCCGGCCGGAAGTTGCACGGCTCATTCATGACCCGGCAAAATCTGCCGCCAAACTCTGCTACGAGTTGTGCTGCATGGCGGGACTCGGGTCACCCGCACTGGAACGGCTCGTCCATTTGAACGACGTTTCCGATCTGTTTCTTGTCGGCGATCAGGATTTTGTTCTGGCCTGTGATTACGCCAATCTCGTCAAGAGTTACCAGTTCTGGACCGTGCATGATTTGATCGAGGGAAACCCTGAGAAGCTCCTCGACCACCCGCTGTTGGAGGTCATGGCTGTAAAACGAAAAGTCGAGGACCCAATAGGGCTCGCATGGAGCAAGAACCATCTGGTCCGCATCAGCGATGAGGTCGGATACGCAGATATCCGGATAGGCAACAGCAACATGATCGCTTACCAAATGCTCGAAGAACAGACCGCTTCTTACCCGGTCCTGGCGAGCGTGTGCCGCGGGGTGAACGGCGCAATCATTGCAAGCTTCCGAAGCCGGAACGGAAAAGCGCTGCAGATAGCCGAAAGGTTCAAGGGCGGCGGCCACGCGAACGCAGCCGCCGCAGTCCTGCCAAGGTCAATCCAAAAAGTTCCCGACGCCATCGAGTATTTGAAGAAAATCTTGAACCCGGCCGTACAAGAAGAAACCGCCGGCGATCCAATGGCCCGGTTGTTGGACAAACTCGAAGACGCCGGTACCGGTTCGCATTGCAAATTGTAGCCGCCGCATTCATCAACGCTAGCGAGGCTCCGCCTCAGGCCGACGAGGCGTACGGTTCCATAACGTCCAACTGGCACTCACCGCTCTCGGCGCTCCGTTCGCCTCGCTAAAACGTGGCCGCTCCGCGGCCACTTCCATCATTGGCAACCGAATGCGTTAGCAAATCAATTGATTTCAGTAAATGCCGCCTGCCACACACGCACATCCAACAAGGACGCAAATAAAGTGCCAGGCTCGTTGTCTGGGTGTGGCCCCGAATAAGGTGACAGGCTCGTTGTTTGGGTTTTGCCACCGGATTGTGGCATGGCACGCAGATTGTCCCTTGTTCCAATCCGCGGCTGCCGAAGTCTGTGTGGGAAGCCCGCGCATGCCGATCCGGGTAGAGCCGGTGGTCTCCCACCGGCTCCCCCACAGACCCGTGCGAGCGGTTTTCCCGCACACGGTTCTTCCGGTTACGGCTTCGCACCGTAGATGCTCTGAACAATGCGCACCGGCGGAAATACAAAT
>JAAYVR010000171.1 GCA_012517065.1 Verrucomicrobiota bacterium
CGTTCAACTTACAACGTTCAACTGGGCCGCGGGTTTGCCAACCGAATGGCGTTGTCCCCCGCGGCCGTCAGAGTCCCGCCTTTAGGCGGAACAGTTTGGTGAACGCGACCATGAGCGCTGTTGAGTGGACTGCCTGTGTTCCGCGTAAACGCGGAACTCTAGCGGCAACGGGTTGTCCTGCACCTCGGGCGAAGCGAGACCCACGGCCGTCAGAGTCCCGCCTTTAGGCGGCTTTGAAACAAGCATTCATCGAGTAGTAGTGCCTCTGAGCGTTGTACGTTGAGCGTTGCACGTTGAACGTTCTCAACAAGACGACCAAGCTGATCAACCTATAAGAACTTTCAACGTACAACGTTCAACTCACAACGTTCAACTGGGCCGCGGATTGTCCGAGCGAATGCTTTCATTTGCCCGCGGCTGCGACTTTGGCTCTGGCTACGCCAGGCTGCGAGACATGCGAGCTAACTGACGGATGAACACGCTTTGGCGAGGGCGGGCCAGAGATGGACACCCATGCGCATGCCGGCGGCGAAATTGTCGAGATCGAACTTCTCGTTCGGGGAATGCGCATTGTCGTCCGGCAACGCAAGTCCCAGCATCAAGGTGTCTGCGCCCAAAATGCGTTTGAAATCGGTGACGATTGGGATCGAGCCGCCTTCGCGGAGCAGGACGGGTTTTTTGCCGAAGGCGGTTTCGAGCGCGGCCAACGCTGCAGTGGCGAGCGGGCTTGTCGGGGAAAACAAGTAAGGCTGACCGCCGTGGCCTGTCTTGAGTTCGAGTCGGACAGTTTTTGGGCAGGCCTTTTTGAGGTAATCACAAACAAGGCGCGTGACACGTTCGGGGTCTTGGTTTGGAACCAAACGGAGCGTGATTTTGGCGGTGGCGGTTGACGGTATGATTGTTTTGCTGCCTTCGCCCTGGTAACCGCTGGTGAGGCCGTTGATCTCGAAGGTTGGCCGTGCAGTGCGTTGTTCCCATGCAGTGTAGCCTTTTTCACCGAACAGAGCCGGAACTCCGAGGAACCGCGCGTATTCGCGAGCGTTGAAAGGCAACCGTGCGAGCTGGCGTCGTTCGAATGCCGTCAGGGCTTTGACGTCGTCGTAGAACCCCGGGATTCTGATGCGGCCATTCTTGTCTCGGACGGAAGCGAGCAACTGGCAGAGCGCCATTGCAGGGTTTTCAAGCGAGCCACCGAATATGCCCGAGTGAAGATCGCGGTTGGGGCCGGTGACTTTTACTTCGATGGCTGCTACTCCGCGCAGGGCGTAAGTGAGAGCGGGCATTCCCGGCGCAGGCATTCCGGTATCGGAAACCACGACAGCATTACATCGGAGCTGGGATTTGTTGGCGGTGAGGAACTCGGCGAGGTTTCGGCTGCCGACTTCCTCTTCACCTTCGATTACGAAAGTCAGATGGCAGGGCAGTTCGGTGCCGGTGCGCAACATGGCTTCGACGGCTTTCAAATGTGCGAGGTGCTGGCCTTTGTTGTCGCTGGCGCCTCGGCCGAAGAGGGAGCGTCCTTGGATGCGTGGCTCGAAGGGCGGAGTGCGCCAGAGGTCGAGCGGGTCTGGCGGCTGTACGTCGTAGTGGCCGTAAACGAGGAAATGCGGCTTTGAATTGGCGTGTTTGGCCGGGGTGGAGGCTACTACTATTGGGTGGCCTTTTGTTTGGTGAATTGCGGTGTCCAGTCCGATGTTCTCGCATTGGCTGGCGATCCAACGTGCGCACGCTTCCATGTCTGGGCGATGCTCTTGTTGCGCGGAAACGCTGGGGAAGCGCACATAATCGCAGAGCTCGTCGATGAATCGCGACTGGTTTGTTTTGAGGTATTCGAGTGCGGCGTTCATTTTCTCTTGAACAGGTCCAGAGGGTTGATTGGGAGGGCGGGTTTGGTTGCCGGGGCGTTTGTGTTTGTGGCGGAGGGGGCATTGGTTTTGGGCGCAGTGACGCCTCCGAGGAGGTTGCCGACGGCGCCGACGATGCCAGCTGCTTTGTCAAGGTCAGCGTTGCCGGTTTGACCGACAATGCCGGCGCCGGCTTTGAGCGTTAGCGAGGCCAGGGCGAGCTTGTTGATGTCGGTCTTTGGATCGCCGACTGTTCCCTTGACGGTGACAAAATCCGGGAGTTTGACGTAAATGGCGTTTGTGGGTGCGCCGTCTGGGAGGAGCGAGGCTTTCTCGGCCAGGCTACGGCGCAAATGGACTGTGACTGGCAATTCGAGAGTCGAGTTCGTGAGGACTGGGGCAAGGGTGATTGTTCCGCGCGCGTCGGCCTGGAAAGCGGCGCTTTGGACGAAACCTTGTGCGATCTGCACGCGGCCTTCGCCGGCGCTGCCCTGCACTTTGAGAGTATCTATTGGCGCCTGGGTCAACTGGTCGATCCACGTGTTTGTTGAGGCGGTGCGCGTGCCTGTCAAGGTGCCAAGGAGGTTCGCCAAGGCGGCGTCCGGGCGTCTTACCAGGTCCGGGAGGCCGAGTATCACGTTGACCACGGATTTCAGGACCGGGCTTTTGACCTGAGCGACCGGGACATTGAGGTTTGTGCTGCCGAAGTCGAACTTACCGGCGAGGTTCTTCTGAAGGTTCGGTCCTGTGATTCCGGCGCCTTTGATCTGGAGTGCGCCTGATACATTACCGCCGACAATCTGTGACGGAGTGGTTGAAAGGCTCATGAGAGGTTCGACCGGCAGGTTGGTTGCAGTGGCCGAGACTTCGTACACGTACCCTGTTTTTGTGAGATCGACGGTGGCTGTTGCGGACACGGGCGCGCCGTTGATGATGAGGTTGCATTGATCGATTTTGAGCACACCGCGGTTAAGATGTGCGATGGCCGTGACGTTGGTTGCGGTCAGCTCACGCAGAATCAGTTTGCCGACTTTGACGTCGGCGGTGAGAGTTGATACAGGCAGATTGATTGGGGCAGGTTCGGTTTCGGGCGTCGGGGCAGGGGAAGGTTGTGGTTGGTTGGTCGAGGTCATCACGAACGCATCGTAGAGCTGGCTGATGTCGAGAGCGTCTGAGGCGATATTCATTGTTGCTGGGGTGGCGTTTGTGGGTGAGAGGTCCAGTTGTGCGTGCAATTGGATGATGTTTTTGGCCTTTGGCGTTTGTGGAAGAGCGAGCTCAAGCTTTCGGATTTCGTAGCGGTTCGGGGCGGTGCTTGCGACGTCGAGGTTGATCTTGAAGTCCATCGGAGGCGTCTTGGTTCCGTCCGGTGCCGACAAGAGCAACTGGTTGATTTCGGTGTCGAGTTTGACGGTTGTCTCCGAAGTGGCCTTGTACTTTGCCGTGGCTGTGCCATTGATCGAAATGGATTGCAGTTGGCGAGGGGCGATTGCGCTGGCGAGGATGGGCTGCAGGCAGTTCTGATTGACACCGAGCAGAGTGACGTTCAACTCAGCGTTTGTTAGGACGCGGTCGTAGCGGCCGGACAATTCAATCGAGCCGCCGGAGGTGCCCACCTGTCTTCCGCCGAGCGCGAACCGCCGGATGTTGAGGTAATTGCCTGTCAGTTCGACGTCAGATTCGATGTTGGCCTCGTAGTTGGTGAGGAGGAAATCCTTGTAACCACCCGTGAAGGCTGCGATGAGGAGTTTTGCGCTGACCTGCTGTTGGTTTTTCTCCTGTGCGATGAGGGCGTTGACAGAGGCTCGGCCGGAGGCGATTGTGACATCCGGCACGGGATGGTTTTTGAGGGTGGCAGCGAGATCTGTCTCGAGGTTTATCTGGAGGTTAGCGTTTTTGCTGACGAGGTCATAGCCAGCCGAACCGGTTGCGGTCAACAACTTGGAATTACCTTCGCTAATCTCGAGTTTGTAGTGATCAGCCAGGATCGAACGGAAATCGGTCATGAGCGCGGTTGATTCGAGCCGGACATTTGCACCACGGACACGCGCGAACTGGTTGGTACCGAAGCTGGCTGACAAATCTTTGGCGTCGAGGGTGATTTCAGCGGGGATTCTGCGCCCATCGTTTTGGAAAGTGAGTTTGGCTGCAGCTGTGATGGTGCCAGTGGGAACATTGGTGCCGAGGAACATTTGCCAATCTTGGAGGCGAAGATTAGTTATTGCGATTGACACAACAGATTCGTTGAGGCCGTGGACGGTTTTGCCCCATGACAGGTTGAGTGCGCGGTCGAGGCTTGCGCGGAGCAATTCCTGGTTCCCTGATTTGCCGAGGAGGCTGAACTTGTGAATGATGGCAGAACTTTCATTGAGGTTGAGATTGGCCTGGTACTCGAAGTCGATATCGACAGGCGGCGTTGCGGTGTTGGCGCGTCTGACACCGAACTTGGATACCGAACCCTTGCCTGTTGCTGCGATTGCGCTCATGCGCTGGCTTACATCAAGCAGCGCCGAGGCTGAGATTGTGGCGTCTCCGAAATCGAGTCCGAATGGCGCACCGAACAAATTGAGGACGTGGCGGTCGATGCCTGCAATTTCGAGTGTAAGGCGTGCATCGCGTTTGCCGAGGTCGATTGGCCCGCGCGCGCGCACCTGGCCGAGGCGTTGTCCTTCACGCTCGAAGCGCAGTGCGACTTCGCGCACTTCTGTCGGGGTAACTTCGCAGGTGAATTGTCCGGAGAGTTTGGCGAGGTCGGCAAATGCGCCCGCTGCGTTGGCGACCGCGAGCCGTGCGTCGCCTTTGATGTTTGAAGGGATCAGATTTGCGTCGAGGTTGAAATCGAATTTTCCATCGAGTTTGGCCGAGAGGGTGGAAGGTTGATTTGTTGTGGCTGGTGGAGGCGTGATTGACTGGTTGACGGACGCCATGAAGGCGAGCTTGCCAGGTTGTTCGTTCCGGAGCTTTTCGACTGTCAGCTCGACATCGGACAGCTCGGTTGTCTGCCTTGATGAATCCTTGCTGAGCTGGGTGTATGCGATGAGACTTTTTGTGACGGTGATTTTGCCGATATCGATTGCAGTTGGTTTTGCGCCTGCGGCTGAGGGCGGCTGTGTTTCAGCGGCGCGCGGTTGCATCAGTGGATCGAGGTTGCTCTTGCCGTCGGGCTCTTGAATGACGCGGATTTTTGCGCCATTGACTGTGACGTCTTGCAGGGCGAAGGTGCCGCCAATCAGGTCAAACAAGCTGTAGTTTACGGACATTCGGTCTGCTTGAATCACCGGTTCCAACCCGGTTGTCTGGACCTTGACGTTTTCGACCACAAGCTTGCTGAACGGACTTAGGGAGACCTTATCGACGGTGACCTTGGCGTTGAGAGCTTTTCCCACTCGTGGGACAACCACGGCCTTGAGAAACGCGCTGCTGGAAAGTATGAAGTACAGTGCCAACAGGACCACGATCACCACGGCAGCCAGGATCGGAAAGTGCCGCCACGCCGAGGACCGGCGACGGGACGTTTGTGTATCTTGTGTCATAATCAAAAACCTGATTCGTTGTTTCTTCCTAACAGGAAAGCAAATTCGCGAAAGAGAACTTGTCTCGGCGGATTACAGTAACCGTCTTTGAATGCAGCGTCAAATCTTCGCGGCGAGAGTTTTCGGGCTTGACTTGAAGTGGCGCGGGGTTTTGCAATCCGGCTTTCAGTGTCGGGGACGAATTCGAAACATTATGGCTGGGATATTGACAGGCATTGCATGGTACCGGAGGCAGGAATGGCCGCTCCTCAGGAGTCTTGCCGAAGATGCTGAGACATTGGCGGTGACTTACGACGAATGGCTCTTGGTTGCGGAGCAGGCTTATGCGCGCATGCAGGCCGAGGGGTATATGGTCGAAAAGGTCGATGTGCCACTCCAAGACCTTGTACAGTGGTGTGCGGCTCATGGGCGGCCGCTGGACGAGGCAGCTCGGAGCGCGTATGTGGCCTACAAGCTCCGTGACCGCGACGCGATGAGCTCGGCATCCCAAAAGTGAGCCAAACTTGTTGGGCTAAGTTTCTCATTGCAAGGCAAGATGAGCATCGTACGAATTGCAATAATCGGGTGCGGCAGCATTTCACTGCAGAACCATGTGCCGGGAATCCGGCTTTGTCCGGGAGCGAAGTTGGCAGCGTTATGTGACTCTGACCCGGCGGCGTTGGATCGGGCTCGCCAGCAGACCGGCGTTGCCGTTTCAGACACTGATTACGAGGCGATCGTGAGGCGCGACGACGTGGATGCGGTGATCATCGCGACGCCAAACCACATGCACGCGCCGATTGCGCTTGCGGCGGTAGCAAACGGGAAACACGTTCTGTGCGAGAAGCCGTTGGCGCTCACGGGTGTTGAAGCTCTGGCGATGGCCGAGGCGGCTGAGAAGGCTGGCGTGCGGCACATGACTGCTTTCACATACCGTTTTGTTCCTGCAATGCGTTATTTGAGGCATCTTGTTCGGAGGGGTGACCTGGGAGAGCCGTACCACTATCGTTCATGCCGTTTGCAGGATTGGGGGAAACGAAACCTTGGTTGGCGGCAGATCAAGTCCATGGCAGGCACGGGCGAGTTGGGAGACATGCTGAGTCACAGAATCGATTTTGCGCACATGCTGGTTGGACCGTTCGCCAAGGTTGTGGCGGCAATGAAACAATTGGTTCCAGTGCGCGGAGGAGTGGCGAACGAGCTTGAGGATTGGGTCGCTGTTCTTGGTGAATTCAAGAATGGCGCGACCGGCGTTTTGGAGAGCAGCAAGGTTGCGAGTGGGCGCAACGAGAGCTGGCGAAGCCTGGATTACGTGGAGATCAACGGCAGTGAGAGGAGTTTTGTTTTCATGACCGGCTCGTGGGATCGTCTGCGGGTGGGAACGGTTGGCGGACCTGGGCTTGAGGACCTTCCGGTGCCGGAGGAGTACTGGCGCTGGCCGGGGAGTACGCGTGACCCGCGCGCGCATGATCCGCTGGTGGCTTTCCGATACGATCAGATTTGGGAGTTTGTGGATGCGATACGGCAGGGGCGTGCTTGCGACGCGACCTTTTATGATGGGGCGCGGGTTCAGTTGGTCATGGATGCGGTGGTTGAATCTGCGGAAACGGGAAAGTGGGTTGGAGTTGGGGAGAAATGATGGAAAGGATCGATGTCGTGGTTGTCTTGCGGGGGTCTGTTTGGTGGAGGCCCGGGTTGGCGGGGCGCACTGGGGCGTTGCGGCTGATCGCGGAGCACGTACGCGGGATTGTGGGATGCGGGTGGCGAGGTTCGAGTTTGGGCTGTTAGCCCGGAAATCTCACCGCTTGACCAGCCCAAGACACCCAGAGCTTCATTCCGGTGAGATTTCCGGAGCCCGCATATTCCTTGGTTGCTTGAAGGCACCCGTTTTGCAGACTGCTCAGGGTATGAAACATGCGGGCCGGGGTTAAGTTGGTTTACCGTTGATTGAGAGGGTGCGGTTGTGGCATGGTGATGTGCGGTGACTTGGGGCTTGGTTGTTGGTATTATTATTGCTGCAGCTTTGGTCTGAGCTCACAGTGTTATGGACCAGGACCGGCTTCAACTACAACGGCTCGAGCTGAAATACTTGATCAGCGAGGATCGGGCTTTGGCGATACGCGATTTCGTCAGGTCGTACCTCGAGCTTGACGAGTACTCGGTTGACAAGCCGAATTACTCGTACCGGATACACAGCTTGTATCTGGACTCGGACGACATGCTGACGTACTGGGAGACGATCAACGGGGTCAAGAACAGGTTCAAACTTCGGCTCAGATATTATGATGATCGGCCTGATTCACCGGTGTTCTTCGAGATAAAGCGACGGATGAACGACGCGATACTGAAGCAACGTGGCGGGGTTCGACGGCCGGCTGTGGACTGGTTGCTTGCCGGGCATATGCCTGAGCCTGAGCATTTGCTTTCGCCCGACAACGCGCGGCAGCTTGTGGCTTTGCAGCGTTTCAGTCATCTCATGTTGAGCATCAGGGCATCGCCCAAGGCGCATGTGACATATTTTCGAGAGGCGTGGGTGAGCACGCATGACAATTCGATTCGCGTGACGATGGACAGGAATGTCTATTGTTCGCCGGAGTTTACGGCATCGTTGAGAACGGACCTGCAGAGTCCGGTTAAACCATTTGGCAACAAGGTGATTCTCGAGTTGAAGTTTACGGCACGGTTCCCGAACTGGTTTAGGGAGATGATAGAGACCTTTGATCTTGTGCGTGGCGCTGCTGCGAAGTATGCGGATGGTGTGGCGATGCTGGGCGTGGACATGTTCATGCGGCGTCGGAATCAGAATGTACAGGGAGAAGGGGAATCGTCGGCAGCCGCGATTACATCGTGGACACGGAGGCGCGGATTGGTGTAAAAATTGGTTCGGTTTCTTCGATTTGATCGGGTATGGATTGGTTTTTTAGAGGTGACTATGCGGCGACCCCGGTGAGCGTGCCGCTGGTGATATTGGGGTTGCTGCTTGCTTTTTTGGGTGGGCACGCTTTGGCTTGGGTGTACATGTTCACCCACAGCGGGCTTTCCTATTCGCGTTCTTTTGTGGGGTCGCTGGTTGTGATACCCACGCTGACATCCGGGGTGATGATGGTGCTGTCGAACAATCTTGTGACTGCATTCGGGATGATGGCCGTGTTTGCGATCGTGAGGTTCCGGAACATTCTCCGGGACACTCTTGACACGAGCTTCATTCTGGCGGCGCTTGTTATTGGGATGGGATGTGGCACGCAACGTTATCCGGTGGCGGTGCTGGTGACGGTCTTGACCTGCGCCGTAATCATCTATCTGTGGGCAACTTCGTTTGGGAGCAGGCATCGTTATGATTTGATCATCAATCTTCACTGGGACAGGCCGATGTCTGAACTGGATGAGTTGCGGGCGTTGCTGCACCGTCACAGCAGGCGTACTCATTGTGCGAGCCAGCGCGCGAGCGAAGCGTTCGGCGGGACGGACCTGTCGTACCGGCTGTTGTTGCGCGACCCGAACCGTGCGGAGGAATTGATGGCCGAATTGCGGAGCATGGAAGGTGTCTCGCGTGTAACCAGCCTGCTGGCTGAGGACGAATCGGAGGTGTAACGATGAAAAAGTATCCTCCGATTCCAACTCCGTGGTCGCTCAGGTGGCGTGAGTTTCAAGTGCGGTTCTTGCCGTTCTTGGTGTTTGCCTCGACGGCGGTTGCTGTTGTTGTCTTGTGGACTCGGTATGCAGCCGCGCCTGTAATGGTCGGTCAAGCCGAGGGGAATCTGGTCACGGTAAGCAGCACCAAGCCGGGGATGCTGACGCAGTTGCGGGTGGAGCGGTTCAAGGAGGTTTTGGCGGGGGCGCCTGTGGCGGACGTGATTGTGGCTGATCCGCGATACGTCGAGAGTTCGCTGGCTGTGATTCGTGCGCAGGTGGGGCTGATACGGGCCGGTATGGACCCGTTGGTTGGCCGGGAGCGGAATCGTTTGCAGTACGAACAGCTTCGGTTGAGGATACTGGAACACAAGTTGGAGCTTGCTGCAGCGAAGGTCCAACTCCAGTACGCGGAGTCGGAGCTCGGCCGGGTTCGCCAACTGTTTGAGACCAGCGGGACGAATGTGGTGTCGAAGCAGATGTACGATGTGGCAGTGCGCGATCGCGATTCACTAAAAGCGCGGGTTGAGGTCGAGGAACAACTTGTGACGGAGCTTGAGACAGGCTTGCATGGGCTGGTGACTGCGCAGGCTTCAAATCCGGGCTCTTCCGGGGAGGAGACGTTGCGTGCGGCGATCAAGGTGCAGGAAGAGCTGCTGGAGCAAACGGCGGCTGAGCTGAGTCCGGTTACGTTGGTAGCACCGATCAGCGGCCATGTGGCGATGATTTACCGGCGGTCAGGCGAAAACATCGTTGCTGGCGAACCGCTGATCACCATTGTAAGTGCTCCGGAGCGGATTGTGGCTTACATACCGCAGACGTCGCATTTCGAGCCTGAAGTGGGCACGAAGGTTATTGTGCGGTCGAGGGCGCCGAAAAGGCTGTCTGGCGTCGGTTCTGTGGTTGAAGTGGGGCGGGTGGTGGAGCGCATGCCAACGAACCTGGTGCTTTCTTTGAGGACATTTGGAACTGCGCTCGAGTTTGGAACGCCAGTGCTTGTCAGTTTGCCGCCCGGTCTTGATGTGCGGCATGGCGAGATAGTCGATTTGGAACCTGCCACGCGGTGAAGCTTTGGATGTTTGGCTGGTGATCCGGTAAGATTCCCGGTTCAGTGTTGCGGTGCGGAGGGTTGATAATTCCCGAGTGATGAGGTGTTCGAGTGCGGGCTGCGATGCGATTAATGCTTGGATTTCCGAATCGCCTTTGTGCAAAATCTGCCGCGTTTTATGTCTAGACTGAATTCGTTGCTAATCGAGCCGCGCATTTTGCCGAGACTGGAACCCGGGTTCAGACCTGCGGTTGTGGTGAACCGCAGGTTTCATGAACTGATTAAACAGAGCGGCAAACCTGAGAAGGTTGAACTTGCCTTGGAACAGGCCGACGGGTCTGTGTTCAGGTTCTCGACCGAGGTTTTGCCGTCCGGTCATCCAGATTCAGAGTTGAACCTTTTCTACATCGAGCGGTACGTGAAGTTTCTGCTGTGGTCGCGTGGCGGTTTTCGGATTCATTTCGCCGGGCCGCCAGAATTGGCGAGAGCGCTTGCGGAGCATTACATCCGGGACGCCACGGGCAAGTTTGACGCTTACATGATGGGCGACAGGATTTACGAGCGTCCGTTTGAAGTGAGGTATTGCCGGGAAGAGGCCCTTCCACCGGCGCATTCGGTTACTCAGCCTTTGGGCAGGCATCTTGATGGGTGCAGAATTGGGTTTGACCTCGGGGGGAGCGATCGGAAGGTTGCGGCGGTGATTGATGGGAAAGCGGTTTTCAGCGATGAGACACCGTGGGATCCGGTGACACAATCGGACCCGCAGTATCATTATGATGGAA
This sequence comes from Verrucomicrobiota bacterium, assembly GCA_012517065.1. Taxonomy (GTDB): domain Bacteria; phylum Verrucomicrobiota; class Verrucomicrobiia; order Limisphaerales; family J093; genus JAAYVR01. The sequence goes on from JAAYVR010000171.1 coordinate 10,817, forward strand.
TAATGGACTCACTTCGGAAGGCCGCCCGACATTTGCCGCGAGTGGACGCAATCGGTGGAAGCGCTGCCGGTGTGTACGTCAACAACAGGGTTAAAGTGGCGTCGTTGTTCCGAGGCGTGCCGAAGGACCTGTTTGACAAGCGTGTGAAAGACCTGTTCTTCGAGATCAAGCGGGCTTGGAACAATGTGCCTCTCGAGGTGGTGAACGACGGTGAAGTGACTGCGCTTGCGGGGTCAATGGCGCTTGGTGACAACGCGGTGCTTGGACTTGCACTGGGAACGAGCACAGCCGGTGGGTATGTGACACCGGAAGGGAACATCACGACCTGGCTGAACGAACTGGCATTTGTCCCTGTTGACTATGCACAGAACGCACCGGTAGATGAGTGGTCGGGTGATTACGGGTGTGGATGCAAATACTTCTCCCAGCAGTGCGTGGGGAGGCTGGCGCCGGTTGCCGGCATTGATGTTCCACCTGACATGCCATTGCCCGAAGTGTTGAAGCATGTGCAGGACTTGATGAAGAAGGGTGATGACAGGGCAAAAGCGATATACGAGACCATCGGGACCTTCCTGGGTTACACTTTGGCGCACTTTGCTGATTTTTACGAGTTCAGGCATCTGCTGCTGCTTGGCAGGGTCACGTCCGGCCCCGGCGGCGAGGTGATACTCGGAGAAGCGCGCCGTGTATTGCGGGAAGAATTCCCCAAGCTGCACGAGAGTATTACTCTGCACATGCCGGGTGAAACCGAAAGACGGCACGGACAAGCGGTTGCAGCGGCCAGTTTGCCAGTGTTGAAATGATTAGACTGACTACATCATGAACCCCTATCTCGAATATGTAGCAAGCTTCGCGCGCTTGGTGCGCGAAGGTCGAACGTTGCCCCTTGGCGGCTTTGAGATGCCAGTGCATCCACCGGTCCCAAGCGGCGCTCCTGTTGCAATGGTTTTTTCGCCTCATCCCGATGACGAGTGCATTGTCGGGGGGCTTGCGTTGCGTTTGCTGCGCGAAGCGCGAATGCGTGTGATCAATGTTGCAGTTACTCTCGGGAGCAAGAAGGAGCGACAAGGACCGCGTCTTGCCGAGCTGCGTGAGGCGTGCCGTTATCTCGGATTTGAGCTGGTGCAGACAACGCCGACCGGCTTGGAGAAGGTCAGTCCAAGGCGGCGGGTCGAAGACACTTCCGGCTGGGCTTCCATGGTCCAGATAATCGCGGCCTTGATGACACAGCACAAGCCGAGCGTGGTTTTCTTTCCTCACGACAAGGATTGGAACAGCACGCACGAAGGCGTGCATTATCTTGTGGCAGATGCATTGCAACAGCTCGGATCAACATTCCAGTGCTGGACAGTTGAGACCGAGTATTGGGGACAGATGACAGACCCGAACCTGATGGTCGAGTTGACAGAAAAGGATTTGGCCGACCTGATTGCCGGGATTTCATTTCATGTCGGTGAAGTTCAGCGCAACCCGTATCACATTTTGCTGCCGGCGTGGATGCAGGACAATGTCCGGCGCGGGGGTGAGCTTGTGGGTGGACAGGGCGGGGCAGCACCTGATTTCAAGTTTGCCACGCTTTACAGGCTGCGGCGATGGCGCAATGGCGGGTTCGAGCGTTTCTACACTGGCGGCAGAAACCTGCCTGCGACGACAACCCCGGCGACACTGTTTGGTTGATCCTCGTTTGGGTGCCGATTGTGATCAAGTGATCTGCGGCTGAGGCCCATCCCAAATTGGTCTGTTCACGGGTAGCTTTCCGCGCGATAGAATGTCTGACGGACTGAGAAAGGGCTTGGTTGCCTGAACAACACTGGTTCGCCCCCCACCAGCACGTTCGTTACCCACTGCCACCCTGTGGCCACTGGAACCGCGTCAGCGGCCCAAATCCGATACGCCTGCCCCCGCGCGCCGGCCAACGAAAGGAGCACTGTTTGGTTCTCTTCGGACTTAATGAGGAGAGAAGGTGGCAGCGCCCGATTCGCCGAATACGGCGTCGAGGGGTCGCCGATGATTCCATAGATGGCCGAAGGCGTGGCGCGCGGCCCGCTCTGATTGTATCTGACCATCGCTTCGCGGACGTAATCGCCTAACCGCACCAGGTCTCCTCGCTGTAGGTTTTCGATCAGCCAAAGGTTTAACTCCGATGCTTCGTGGTTGAATGAAAGGCCCGTCGGCGATACCACAGCCACCGCGCCCTCACCCGGAGACAGCACGAGCTGCTCGGCCAGGCAATCGTAACCCGGAACAGAGAATTGTCCTGCGAGGCACGTCATCGCCAGGAGCAGCGGCAGGCGAGTGCCGTTGGCCAACTCGGCTACGTCACTGCTCAGCAGGTATCCATTGGCGCCCAATCGGTCCACTGCTCCATGGCCCAGGAAGCAGACCAAATCGACTCCTGCGCGCAATGAAGCCAGGAATTCATGGCGCACGTCCGGGACAGCGTCGGGATACGCCAGCTCTGCACTATAGGCACTGCCGAGCATTTCACGAACCGTTAAGATGTCTTGAACGAAATTGCCTGCGCCATCGGGTGAATCCGCGACCAAGAGGGCCCTGCGTTCTTTCTGCGGAGCGTCGGTTTCGTATTGAAGAATCTTCTGTACCACCTTTCCCAGCGCTTCTGGAGTGCACGCCGGGAGGCGCCCCACCGCAAGCTCAGGGGCTGGGCCGCCTTCGAGGTCGCCGAATGCCGAGTCTGAGGCGAACAAGCCGAAAGGCGTGGGCACCATGAGCGGGGGCAGAAGGTTATCATTACGGCCTTGTAGATTGCGGTAGTCGTAGGTGCCATTCCCGGCCAACAGGACATAGGCTGGGGGCTTTGCCCAGACCGACCGGGCTTGTCTCAGAAAACGCCGGATAGATTCAGGCTCGCTCAGGCCGTCGTTGAACTCGTCGTACACACTTTCCAATGTGACCGTCATGACGTCCAAACCTTGATGGCGCCGATGCGCTGCAAGGGGTTCCGCTGCCGACGACAAAAAGCGCGGCGCGATGATCACCAAGTCGGCCCTATTGCCTGGTTCGGCCAACCCAATCCAATCCCGCGATTCGAGCGCTGGCTGCGGCATCGGTGCGCCATCAGCAAACGCACTGTAGTATCCCGGTACCGTCGGCGGCGCAAAACTGACCCGGTACGATCCATCCGACTGATCGATCACGACGTTGGTGAGAAGAACTGGCCTGCTCGGGAGCGTGATATCCCACACGTGAAGAGCTGGCGTCGAGAATCCTCGAATGCTAATGGGCGCGGCCTCTAGACACGCGAGCGCGAATGTGTCATGGACTGCGCGGCATGGGCGCGTATATTCGAGACTGAATCCATCAAAATACCACTGGCTCTTAGTTGTACCCAGCGCGGTGAGCTTGATGTGGTTGGTTCCTTCACGAAGGCAATCAGATGGGACCTGAATCTGAAACTCATGCGACACTTTGCCGGTCCATGTTGTCTGCCAGTCAATGTTAGTGCATCCGTTTACCGCCACAGCGGCATGGTGTTCCGCCGCCGTTCCGCCCTTGACCCGCAAACGAAACAAGGCCGGAGTCGGATCAGATGCCAGGGCGTCAATGTGGAAACCGACGGTGGTCTGGCCAACGACAGGATGCGAGCCGACCAGTCTTTGCCAGAACCAGTAGTCCTCGTCGGGATCGGTGCTCAGGTCGTAACGCGGAATCAGGTCCTCCTCCACCTCCGCTCTGGCGCGGCATACTTCGGTGCCGGGTAAGATCGTGGGACCGCCATCCAACGAGGCGGCAGGCGGACCGTCACCCGCGATCAGCCAATAGACATTCCACTCCGTGAAGTTGTTCTTGTACGGCTCTGCCCAGAACACCATCGCAGTGCCGTCTCTCTCGACAAAGTAGGCCACGGCCTCGCCCCGGTGGGTTAGGCACAGTTTTCGTTGTTGCAAACGCTCGCGAATCGACGAAACCGGCACGCCCAGGCACTGTGCGATATCACCTGCCCCAATGCGATGCCATCCTGTATCGCGAGTTGCACATCGAAGGCGTTGACCGTTGGAACTTGCGCCCAACCTCGGCGGACGCTCGCTCGCTCGCTCGCCGTCCGAAGAGCCACCAGGTTGGACTGATTCAGAAGCTGCCGACGCATGGTGATCGATCGGAGCCTGTCTGGAGGGGATTCGACCAACCAAAGGGGGCGAGTGGTGCCTCTGCAAGTCGTTGTCCCATGCCACAATCCTCCAGATGCATGGATACACTCGATCGGTGGTGTACAGACGGACCTCGTACCAAGCACCGCGGTCGCTTTGCACAGCCACCACCATATCGGCAGTTATCCGTTTCCAAGTCTTGTTGGCCTGGAGTTGGTCCACATCAAAACCGATCAGACCCGTCTCGTTGACGGTGCGCCAGGCAAAGACGAGGTCCGGCCCCTCGTAGTAACTGTCCGTCTCGCCGAGCCATGACGTCCAAGGGCGTTCTGGTCCCGCACCCACCCGTGGGCTGCCGAGAACCAGGCAGATGGCCAGGAACAGTATCCACCACCTGGCTCTAGATAATGGTTTCATCCTATTGTACATCGATGCGGTGTCTCGGATTCACCTTTGGCTTGGCGGACCGGCGGACTGCTGTGGTCGGGCTTCTTTTGCTGGTTTGCATTGTCACAAGATCGTCTTGTCGGAGGGCACTTATACACTCTTAACGAATCAGCGGCAATGACGGCCGGCACATGCCCAGAACTGAGCCTCGATGGTCCTGCCAAGTCTGCAGCGGCTTTGCTTCGGCTGAAGTCAGAGCTTGCTATGGCCGGGCATTCCTAGATTGTTACCGGGAAAAGTCATCCATAATCGCGAAGATTTTCACGCCGCAGGTTTGTCCACTTTATACGTATCTGCTTCTCTGGCCGCCAGTAAGGCGGTCAAAATGGTACGGCCTTTGGAAGTGAGCTGGATAAGGTGACAGGCTCGCAGTTTGGGTTTTGACCTCGGATTGGGGCGTGGCCCGCAAGTGGAGAGTCGAGTATCCTGGGGCGATTTACCACGTCAGGAATCGCGGCGACCGGCGGCGAGCCGTTGTTACAGCTGGAGTTTGCCGAGGCGCTGCTGCACGCTGCCAAAAACGCCGGGTTGCATTGCTGCGTGGAAACCTCCGGTCACGCCGCCTGGGCGGTCCTGGACCGTCTGCGGCCCGTGGTGGACCTGTGGCTCTTCGACTACAAAGAAACTGACCCGGCGCGCCACGCGAGATTCACCGGCCGCGAGTTGACAATCGTTTTGAAGCGCATCGAGCAGCTCCACCCCTCCAGTCGCCGGAAGATTATGCCCGGTTCGCCCGCCAATGGGTCGAATACGCCGGGGCGCGGCGCAAACCGTTTTTCATTTCCGAGATGGGCGATTTTGCGCTGGGCTGGCAGGGCCGTAGCGAGGGGCCCCGTCTTTACGGCACGCAACTCTCCATTGCGCGCAAGGTGCTGGCGGGCAAGGTCACGGTGTATCTCCTGAATCTGGGTGACGCCGAGAAGGCTGTGCGTTTGAGCCTGCGCGGCGAAGCGCCGAACCGAGGCTGGTTCAAATACTCCGTGGACGAGACGGCACTGGGTGAACCCTCCTTTCAGCTCGTGCCGCAAGCGGTAACCTGCCGCCCGGCGGGAAATGTGCTGGAAGCGGAGATCACGCTGCCGGCCCGCAGCCTTGCCGCGGTGAGCACGTATCATCTCACCCCCGACGGACCGGGCATGACGGCCGAGTAACCAAATCCGCCAGTCCACACTGGCAACCCATGAAACTCATAGCTGTCTGCCTAAGTCTGGCGTTGTTGGCCATCGCGTGCTTTACCGTCCCAATAGTGTCAGCCGCATCTGTAGCAACCGCGCCCGGCACCGTGCTTGCCTGCCTAGGCTGGGAGCAGGACCGGGTCTGGTTCACCTCTCCCTTGCCGGTTCCCAACCTTGGCGCAGGAATTGGGGATTGTATCGGCGGTGGGCGAAGCCACCCGCACTCAGCGGCTGGCGTTGTACATGGTCTATGCGCGGCTGATGCTCAAGGAGAGTCGTCTGGCGGCAGCACGGGCAAGTGAGGACCACGCGGTGCGTGAGGTCTTGGAGGTTGGGGCTTTCGATGAAGAGGACCTGTATGAAGCCCTGGGGTAATTGGAGCAACGTCAGGTGCAGATCGAGACAGCACTGGTTCCGGCCCAGAGCTCACGTGGGCCTGGAGCGGTGTTTCTCTACGACGTGACCAGTGTGTATTTCGAGGGTCAACACAACCAGTTGGCGGAGTTTGGATACAACCGGGATGGGAAGAAGGGCAAGAAACAGATGGTGGCCGGGCTGCTTACTGAAAACACATCGAATATAGAAAAAGAATGGTATCCGACAACAAAATCCGGCATGGCTTTTGGTCAGAGACCAAGGAAGAGAATGGCAGCTCCGCTGAGCGCTACGGCCCCGCCGGCTGCTGCGTGCATCCACCGGTCAAATTTTGCCACTGGAAGGCGGTTCAGTCCATACCGGCCAAGAAATACAATGGTGAGCATGGTAGCAATGGTGACAGCCGAAAACACCAAGGCTACCAGCACGATTCCATGCAAACTGTGCCGGGCTGCCGGATACATGAGTACCGGTATCAGAGGTTCACAGGGACCCAAAACAAAAACAATAAAAAGAATCCAGGGCGTAAGGTTTATATTGTGATCCGGCCGGTGGTCATGATTGTGCACGGCCCGCTGCACATGGCTGTGCTGATGGGTGTGTATGCTCCCGTCTTCGTGTATGTGAAAGTGCCTGTGCGGCTTGTTCCTTATCCCTTTCCACATCCCCCAGATGAAGTATCCAGTTCCAAACAGGAAAAGACTCCATGCGGCCCAGTCGCCCCTTGCTGACTCGATTTTCTGAATATACTCCACCCCGTAACCCAGAGCTATGCCAATGGCTCCAATGACGATGGAACTGCCCACATGGCCAATACCACACAAGAGCGTGATAAGGCCCGTCTTGGTCCAGGACCACTTTCGTGCTCTACCCATCACAATAAACGGTAGATAATGATCAGGGCCCAGAAGGGTGTGAATAAACCCTATGCTGGCAGCCAGAGGAATAAGTACCGACAAACTTTGTTCCACTTTTTGAAAACCCGCTTTTTCACGGAATATAGTGGGTAGAGATCGAGCTTTCCACAGAATAACAGAATCCGGATTCTATAGTTTCGGAAACTCCGAAAGCCTCGAGCAGCAGCCTTGAGGCTCTGGATGTTTGAGTTCAACCCTTCGGTAACCGCGTTGGTGATTGTGGTGCTTTAGGTACGTCAGCAGGTTCTCCAGATGACGCTTCAGTGGTTGCGCCACCACAATCAACGGCTTGAGCCGGCTCCGGCTCACCCAGCCAAACCAAGCGCGGAAGAACCGCGGCGCCCGAATCAACGTCCTGAACTGCATCGTGTCCGGGTGCCGCCACGTCCGTTCCGGCGCTCAATAGTGGATCGAACAAGACCGCCCGCATTCCCGGCAATGGGCCTCCGCCCCCATTGCCACCCCAGTTCGATCTGCACTTTCTTGTCCTGGAGGCTCAGCGCCACCGCCTTCACTTCCCACGGGCTGCCGATCCCCAACAACATCGCGTAGTGCTTCTGCAATCCGATGTCCATACTCATGGCCAGAAGCTTGCTATACATCGACCCTCCTGGCCAACCCCAACTGCGGCCTGGCCCAGCGCAGCGGCAGCGGAGCGGAGTCCGGCGCGAAGCGCTCCGACCTCAGTCAGCACCAGCGCGCTCCGGACAAATCTCAGATGCTCCATCTTCCCTGTCCCGGCAAAGATCGGTCTTGTAATGCGGTCGTTCAGCTCTCAGACTACTCGGGCGAGAGTGCTCAATGAAAACTCATGCCCTACACCTGCTTCATTCCAACCCGTGCACACCGAAATGCTTTGTAAAACGCACTGTGCTTTACGTTGCTCTTGTATGTGCATTGGTTTTGCTCGGTCGGTCTGCACACGCACGCCTGCACTCTGGCGCGAGTGGCCTGGACGTGGTCGAGCTCTCCGGCGCCTGGCGGTTTCAACTGGACATCGACGACATCGGAGAACGGGATGGTTGGTTTCGGACCGAGTTTGACCGCTCCCGATGGGGAAGTGCGAGGGTGCCGATGGCATGGGACCTGTACGAATCTGCTCTGTGGGGATTTGAGGGAGTGGGCTGGTACGCATTGGACATCAGCGGGAGCATGGCGCGGGTCGGCGGCATTCAGCGCCTCCGGTTTGGCCGGGTCAATTACCACACCAAGGCATGGTTGAACGGTGAGTTTCTTGGCGAAAACATCAATGGATGGCTCCCGTTCGAGTTCGATGTGACCGGCAAAATCCTGGCCGGTCGGTCGAACCAGTTGGTGCTCCGCGTTGACAACCGCCCACGACCGCAATGGCTGCCCGGGGCGAAGCGCATCGAGTGGGTCCAGTACGGTGGCATTCTGCAACCCGTCCAGCTCGTCACCAGTGGCAACGCATGTATTAGCGACCTGTGCCTCGACGCCACATCGCCACGGGTCAAGTGCACTGTCGAAGTTCGCAGCCGGGTGAACCAAGAACTAACCGTGCGCTTGAGCTGCGGTTCCGTGACGGCCTCGGTTGGCCTAACTGTTACCCCGGGTACACCACACAAAACCGACCTGTCTTTTCCGGTGACGAGCGTCCGCTACTGGTCGCCAGAATCACCGACACTGTACGAGGTGTCGGTGGTACTCCTGCGAGGCCAGCAGGTTTTAGACCGTGTGGTTGAGAAGTTTGGGATTCGGAAGGTCGAGGTATCCGGTCGGCGTGTCCTTCTGAACGGCGCGCCTCTCCACATCCGCGGGGTGAACCGGTACGACGAATACGCGCCGTACGGACCCAATCCGCCGCGGGACCTGGTGAAAAAAGACCTGAAAGCGATGAAACAGGCCGGCGTGAACACGGTGCGCGTTCACTACCCACAGTCGCCTGATCTCATCTCCCTTTACGACGAAATGGGATTCCTAATGATTGAAGAGCTGCCGATCAACTGGTGGAACCTGCATCTGGATGACGGCGGGGGAGCCGAAAACGACATACTACCGGTCGCATTGCCTGCCTTGGAACGAATGATCAAACGAGACAAGAATCATCCCTCGATCGTGATTTGGAGCATGGCCAATGAGAGCCCGACCGATACCCCAACGGGCATTCGCACCATGCGAACCCTCATGCAACGCGCTAGACAGCTCGACCCAACACGGCTGGTAACGTTCGTATGTTCACAAACAGAGGTGAGCCGGCACAAAGCCTATGCTGAGGCCGATCTCGTCGCCGCCAACCTGTATTCGGGTACATTGCACGGGGAAACCGCCCGCCGCATGAGCGAGATTGAGGAACGTGTTTACCGGCCGTCCGCGCAGTATCTTCAGACCTCCTTGGCTGCGTTTCCGGACAAGCCCTTGCTCGTCACTGAATTTGGCACGCGCGGCATTCGAGGTATCCGGGGCGACGCGCCGTATTCGGAGGATTTTCAGGCGGCGTGTATCAGGGCAACGTGGCGTGCAATTCGTGACACGGCTGACGTCGCCGGCGGCGTGTTGTGGTGCTGGGCTGATTACTACCATCGTCGGGACTTCATACAATACGCGCCGTTCGGACCATACGGCGTGGTCACCGTCGATCGGCACCCCAAAGCGGCTTTGACGGTGCTTGCGGAGCTTTTTCGAGACCAATGAAGGGACTCAATGAAGGGCCTGTTATGGGGTCTGCGCCTGGATTCTGACGCTGGACCCGGCCGGTGAGCGCACAGAACCATCACGTCACTTCATGTGCTTGGCCAGAAACCCAAAGCTGGCGGCTGCGTAGTCGAATGGAGAACCCTCCCCACTGTCTTGTTCGTACACGTACCATTGCACGCCCGCTTCGTCACCGGCAGCGAAAATCTCGGACCAGTTCAGTTCGCCTTAACCTAGCGGTCTGAAGGCCTGTCTCTGGCCTGCCTTCGCTTTCACGACGTCCTTGGCCGGGGAACAACCGGACTGGGCCCGAGGTGTGTCGAGAGGAGACGTCGTGGCGAAGGGAGCGCCCACCTGCTAGTGACGGTCGGGGTTAGCTTGGAACGTTTGACGAACAAGAATGTCTGCGCCCCCGACAAATCTGGGATGGGCCATGCGCCAGCCCGCACCCATCGCCAAAAGAACAGACGCGGACGCATGCACGCGTCTGCCATCAAGAGAACGTTTGGCCGAAGCGATTGGGTTTAAGACCTGCGATGGATGGACCGAATCGCACGCAGCCCGGCAAATGCACACAGACCGAGGCCTGCCACCCAAGCGGTCGAGCCGGGCTCGGGGACAATCATCACCTCGAATGGGAAACCTTGATGATTGGAGGTTTCACTGTCCATGGCAGGGCCCCACGCCCCATCAGCAAACTGTAGCGCGTTGCCTGTCGTCGTTTGCCCCAAGATGGTGATTGGGGGCGCCCATGGTCCTAAGTACGACGGCGAGCCGTCCGCCTGCCAGTCTAGCCAGTAGTTGCCCGCTGGTAGGGTCACTGAGACAATCGCGTCCAGGGCCATCACGGGACTGGAAGTGTCATCCAAGCTTGTGTCGGGCACGCGATAGATATTCGAGAATGAGGCGCTGCCAAGTCGGTCGGTCGTTGTGTCGCCCCAGACAACGTGTGAAGCCGGATCGTTGGGTGGCCCATCCCATATCCGCAGATTAAGGGAAGTGAAAGTAGGGGAGGTATCAGTCCCGCCTTTAGGCAGAAGAGTTTCATGAAACTGAGCGTGAGCACTGTTCGGTGAACTGCCTGTGTTCCGCGTAAACGCGGAACTCTGGCGGCGATGGGTTGCTCTGCACCTTGGGCGATGCCACGCCCGCGGCCGTTAGAGTCCCGCCTTTAGGCGGCTTTGAAACGAGCATTCATCGAGCAGTAGTGCCTCTGAGCGTTGCACGTTGAGCGTTGTACGTTGAACGTTTTCAAGAAGACGACCATGCTGATAGACCTATGAAAACTTTCAACGTAGAACCTTCAACTTACAACGTTCAACTGGGCCGCGGGTTTGCCAACCGAGTGGCGTTGTCCTCCGCGGCCGTTCGAGCCTCGCCTCGAGGCGGCTTTGAATGGGGCGCCTGTCACCTGGGCCGTTGGCCCATGCTGGTATGAGGCCGGGCATTCGGCCATCGAGTCGTTAGTCCACGAACACCAACGGTATGGAACAGAATTAGCGGCGTTCATGGCTGAAACAATCAAGTACACTGCCATGCACAAGGCGGTTGTCTTGGTCGGTCATGGAAGCGCCAACGGCGCGGTCCATACCAGCGTGGGGCGAAGCCCCACGACAAGGGCCATCTCGAGATCACATTCCACAATTCGAGGGCTGAAAGCCCGGACTATCACAGGAGAGTTTTCGTGTGTTTGGTGTATTTCGTGGTTGATGTAATGTCCATTGAGCCCACTCAGCCTGAACTCTCATCGGGATGAATCTATGGGTATCGTGGTCTGGTCAGTCGGTGAGATTTGCGGGCTGGGCGGAATAGTGTCATGGAACCGCGCGGATTTGGGAAGGAGCGACCGATGGTTTGGTTGGTTGTAACCACGAAAAACGCGGAATACGCGAAAGGGGTTTTGCGGATGAGGCGATCCGGGTAGAGCCGGTGGTCTCCCACCGGCTCCCCCACAGACCCGTGC
>JAAYVR010000172.1 GCA_012517065.1 Verrucomicrobiota bacterium
GGCGATGGGTTGTCTTGCACGTTAGGCGATGCCGCGCCCGCGGCTGTCAGAGTCCCGCCTTTAGGCGGAACAGTTTCATGAAACTGAGCATGAGCACTGTTCAGTGAACTGCCTGTGTTCCGCGTAAACGCGGGACTCTAACGGCGATGGGTTGTCCTGCACATTAGGCGATGCCGCGCCCGCGGCCGCCAGAGTCCCGCCTTTAGGCGGAACAGTTTCATGAAACTGAGCATGAGCACTGTTCAGTGAACTGCCAGTGTTCCGCGTAAACGCGGGACTCTAACGGCGGTGGGTTGTCCTGCACATTTGACGATGCCGCGCCCACGGCCGCCAGGCAACTTTGGTTCCGGCTACGCCGGGCTGCGAACACGCGGGCTGAACACGGCATAAAACAAAAAGGGGACGGCCACCGGCCGTCCCCGTGCTGTCTTGGATTAGATTATCGGTCTAGATTTTCTTCGGCATGGGCGTCCATGCGCCTTTCTTGGCACTGCTCTTGACGCAGGTTTCGATGAACGCGATGCCCATCCAACCGTCCTCGACGTTCGCGTACTTGCTTCCGTCGCAGGCGAATTCCTTGCCCGCTTTCCACTTGCGGACGTCGGCTTCGAAGCACCTGTGCAAGCGTGCAAAGGCGTCGTGGAAAGCCTCCGGATGCCCGCTCGGGATGGTTGGTTCTGCCATGAGGTCTGCCGGCATGTCCTTGGGAAGGAATCCATCGCCTGGAGTAACAGCGCCGCGCCAGTAAACGCGATCCGGCTGGTTGGCGAGGTGGATTGTGATACATTCGGGGTCTTCCTGTCGCCAACGCAATGTGCCCTTGGTTCCGGCGACCTCGATGCCGAGGTCGTTCTTGTGGCCGATGCAGATTTGGGAAGCGCGCACGAGCGCTTTGGCGCCGTTGTTGAGCTTGCAATAGACGGTGAAATGATCGTCCAACTTCCGTCCTTCGACGTACGTTTCGAGCTGGGCGCTCACCTGTGCGACTTCCAAGCCGGTGACGTAGCGCAACTGCATCAGCGCGTGGGTGCCAATGTCACCGCCGCAGCCGGACGCGCCTGCGCGTTTGGGATCGACGCGCCACGACGCCTGTTGCTGGCCTGTGGCTTCGAGTTTGGTAGCGAGCCAGCCCTGCAAATAGTAGCTGTCAACCCACCGCACCTCGCCCAGCAAACCGCTGCGGACGATGTACCGGGAAAGGCGGCTGGTCCAATGCCCAAGGTACGTGTGCGCTACGCCGAACGGAATGTTCAGCTTGCGCACGGTGCGCACAAGGTCATTGGCTTCTTTGAGGTTCAGGCAAAGTGGTTTCTCACAGAACACCGGAATGCCCGCTTTCAACGCTTTCATGGCTGGATCGTAATGAACGTGATTGGGCGTCACGATCAGGATGTAATCCAGCTTTTCCTCTTCGGGAAGCTTTGCGTTCGCCGCGATCATTTCATCGTACGACCCGTAACCTTTGATCGGGTAAGGCCAGTTAGCGGCCTCTTCGAGTGCTATCTTCGGGTCCGGAAACAGTGCGCCCGCCACAACACGGCGTGTGCCGTCGAAATGGATTGCTTTTTCATGAGGATGGACGATGAACGCACCGCGCCCGCCACCCACCAAACCGACATTTAGAGGTCTGTTGGACATATTCGTCGCGCTGGAATGGTGTTATTGTTTCTGCTCTGCCTGATTCGACGCGGACCACAGCAGACCGCGGTCCGGCAGATTTGCTGGTGGAGAGCGTAGCGACAAAACCCGCACCAGTTCAAGCGTATTATGCGATCGAATCCTGTGATTTTCTGAGCCGTTTTGCAACCTCCCGAAAAATGGTTGGCTGCCTTAGTCCGGCCAGCTCGGCTGGAGCCTCCTGAACGCCCTCCAATGCATTGAAAAACCTGTCCAGTACATCCCCTCTGACGGTTGGCACCAGAAAAATGTGCGTGTGCGGTATTCTTCTTCCGCGTGCGTACATGCAGACGAAATCCGGCTTGAACTCGCGCATGATGCATTTGGCGACGTGTCTTGCCATTTTGAACAGACTTGCTGTTTCTTCGTCGGTGAGGTCATGCCACCATGGCACATGCCTTTTGGGGATAACCAGACAATGGCCTTGTGCAAACGGGTTGATATCGAGAATGCACATCGAGAGTTCATCCTCACAGACTGTGTAAGCTGGCGCCTTTCCGGCAACGATGTCGCAGAACACGCACCCTTTGGCTTTACGCATGGATTCAGTTTTTGTCGATGCTACGGGCGTGACAGGCCATGGTCAAACCCCTGATTTCAGCTCCTTTGTCAAATCAGGACCAAAATCCTCGTTGTAGTCCGACGTCGCGGTTGAAGCGGATGGCAGTGGCGTTTTTGGGAGTTGTACAGGCGGCGCGCCTGCCTTGGTTTGGACATTTGCACCGAGCAAATCTCTATTGCAGCACGCTCAGGTAGAGTGCATCCTCGTGCCGTCTGAGGCCAAAGTATAGCGTGGCCTGGCTGGCGCGCTTGCTTCGGGTAGAAAAGACCGTGAGTTCAAATCTCACCGCCCGGGCCAAACACGATTTACTGGCAGTATTGGAGCGAGCGAAATCCCTTCCGGGAACAATCGGGATGAGACCTGTGGCTATCGCATGGATACAGCCCCTTGACCGGCTCTGCGCGTGCCGCCCATTGTCATTAGCAAACTGCATTTCGATTCCAGCCGGAGATAAAAAAACAAACGGCGCCCGTTGCCTTGGTCTGGGCTATGCAGCCTGGACGTCCCGCGACGTCCAATTTCACCCCACCATGTGGATGTCTGTGTAATACTGTCCGATGAAATGAAACCGAAAATGTCAAAGCCAAAGACAAAAACAGCCCGTCAATACAAGGAGCAACCGGCCCCCGCGGCAACGCATGCGACTCTGCCCGGTCAGCCCGAAACAGTCCTTCTTGCTGTCACAGGAATGTCGCCTGCGGTGCTCACCGAGACAGTCTGGGCTCTGGCCAACGAACCTGAACCGGTCATTCCCTCCCGGATCATTGTCGTAACCACAGCCATGGGTAGAACCGAAATCATCAAGTGGCTCTTTGAACCATTGCCACGGTTCTCCGGCCAGACACCGTGGGAAGCATTGCGCACTGCTCTGGCCGCAAGCGGCCATAATTTGACTGGCAAACTTCGTTTCGGTGCAACTCCTGACGACATCCGCGTTATCACAGCAGCCGACGCAGCCACTGGTCGCACACGTGAGCTTGACGACCTCCGCACCCCGGCTGACAACGAGGCCGCTTCGGATTTCCTGCTCGAACAGGTGCGCGGCGTCGTTGAAAACCCCGACACCCGCCTCGTGGCTTCGATCGCAGGTGGCCGCAAAACAATGGGTGCACTGCTGTATGCGTGCATGACACTGGTCGGACGCGAAACAGACCGCCTGACACACGTATTGGTTAACGACCCATTCGACACGCTGCGTGAGTTTTTCTTCCCGAAACAGCCCGGAGGCCACATTTCCAAGCCCGACACGCAGAACTCTGGCCGGATGCTCGAATACCATCCCGCCAACGCCCGCGTTGATCTCGCAGACGTCCCGTTTGTCCCATTGCGCAACCTCTTCGTTCGCGAACTCGGCCGAAAGGCTGGCACGTTCTCGCGCCTTATTGAAACCTGCAAAGCCGACGTCCGGCGCCGCGCCGCCGAAAGCATCAGGCTTACCATCGATTCCGCCCGCGCCGAACTCGATGTCAACGGCACCACAATCAAGCTCTCGCCCCCAGAGATGCTCGTACTGCTCTTTCTCGCACGCCGCGCCAAACAGCGAGAACAGCCCTATTCCTCGTACAAGGACGCGATCGACGACCTCAATTCTTTCCGCGACGAACAGCTTGAAGCGACCAAGGACTTCAATGATTGGCGCCACGGGCCCTCGCTTCGGTCCGTATGGGACGAGCGTGATCTGACCAAGGCCGTGGCTGGCATTCGCGAGAAACTCCGGTGGCAGGGCGGTGACGCAGCCTTGCTTGCGCCCTGTCTTCCTGAAAAGGGCAGGTGCTCGCTCGACATCGTCCCACCAATGATCTTCATCAAGTAACGGTATGGAACCCAGCACGATCATCGTTGTGGCGGTTGTGATTGCGCTTTGTGCTTTGTTCGGGTTTTTGGCCGAACGTTGGAGCAAACCAAAGTGCACGCGGTTACATGATCGCACGTCCAACTCCAGCAGAAGCAATTTAACGGCGTCATGTTGTTCCACGGCAAGCAGCATCAACCCAGGCAGTGCCGTCACTCATCCTCGGCAATCACTGCCCCACAGCGGCTCCCAGCACCCCGAAAGGCCCCATGCAAGGCAGCACCTGCAGAACTCACAACACACGCCTCGGTCTTCTGACGTTAACACAAGCGTTTCCTGAATCCACACACAGCCCATGTCAAACTGGTGGTACAATGCTTTTCCCGTTGTTCCGTACGAAAAATCCCCTCCAGGAGAAGGCCAAATGTTAACCCTGGTTGCATATGACATATCGGATCACAAGCGCCTGGCAAACATCGCCAAAGTCTGTGAGAACTACGGTGTTCGCGTCCAATACAGCGTCTTCGAGTGTTACCTCGACGAGGCCGAGTTCTCAGAGTTCTGGCAGAAGCTCGTCGAAATCATCGACGACAATGAAGACCGTCTTGTCGCATACAAGATCGACGCAAGAAGTGCCAGGGAAACACTCACAGCCGGCACCATGGTATGCAGCGAAAGGGTGATCTGTTATCTGGTATGAGACGCTCACATGCAGCACCGCACCGGCGTTTGTCATTGCGACTTTTTCCCGTGCAACGGTCATTCTGCAAAGCACTCCATGCCTGTGACTTGGAACAAAGAATAAGCTTGCCTGATTATCCCGCTGACGCACAATCACCTCCGAGGAAAGCCGAATGAACCAAACTTCAATAACTTCAACCATTGGCTGGAAGCGCAAACTCGATGCTTATCTCCACGATCCGCCGGAAAAGGTCCTCGACCTCGCATGGCACAAAAAGCGCGCCCAAAACTACGCATCCGGACTTCCCCTCGACGATGCCGAGTTCGCTCGCGATTGCGATCACACAGCCGCCGCGGCTGACCGCCTCCCATGGCCGAAATGGGAATACCTCGAGTCAGTTTTCGACGGCGACGCAAATCGTTTCAAGCATCCCCTCGGCCAAGCTGCCCTCAAAATCCCGCCTTTCAACACTGCTGACTTTGCCCATGACAAAGCTTGGATAACACGCCCAATGATTCTCGAAGACGACGACCGTGCCCGATTCTTTGCTTTTTGGCGGCTTTGGCGATGGTGGGCATCCGAACAGGACCTGCGACTGGCATTTCTCCCGGCAGACACTCGGCTGCCCGACCACACCATTTGGGTGCATAACAGCATTGTTTCGGCGCTGCAAACTTGCGTGACAGGTAATGGGCCCGGGGAACGCTGCCAGCCAGCTTTCCTGCTTTTCCAAATCGGCCCGGTGCAGGAATACATCGCACAAGCAAGACGCACCCTTGATTTGTGGAGTGGGTCTTACCTCCTGAGTTACCTCATTGGAACAGCACTGAAATACGTCGCTCTGAATTATGGCCCCGATTGCGTGATTTTCCCGAACCTCTGCGGTCAGCCAATCTTTGACCTTCTCCTGCAAGATGACCTCTGGAGCAAAATCCACGTGCAGAACCCATCCGCCAACTCTAACCAGTCGCTCTGGGACGCGTTCGGATACGAGAAAACCAGAGACGGTCAACCTAACGAGTTCGGGCGACGCCGTTTGCTTACGCCGAGTCTTCCTAACAGGTTTCTCGCTGTTCTGCCCGCAGAATCAGCAGCAAGTATTGCCGCAGAAGCCGCGAACGTCATTCGTGACGCCTACAGCCAAATCGCCGAGCAAGTGTGGAGTTGGGCGGCGCAATACCTCGAAAACGCCGGTTGCTGGACCAGCGCCAACAAGCAAAGATACGACGCTCAAATTGCCCGGTTCCTCGAAATCTCATGGCAGGTCGTCCGATGGCCCGTGAAACCCCATGAAGCCCTCGATCTGACCAGGCTCTTACCAAGCGATGCCTCTCACAATCCTCGATCAGGACTGGAGACGATTCTGGCCATCGCTGATAACACGCCTCTGGACCACCGTGACGTACGCAACTTCGAGTGCCCAACGTACCCGCCAGGAACCAAAAACCCCAAAGGCATGGACATCAGCAAATGGAAAGATGTGTCCAAGCTCAAGCCTGATGCAAAGCTGGACAACCCGGGCGCCGCTTGGTCCGCCCTCTATCAGCTCGCCGCTTGGCAACTGGATGCAGTCCGCCAAACCCGCGCATGGAAAGCATGGTCCTCCGGCGGATGGGAAACAGGCCGCGTCTTCAACAAGGACAGCCTCAACGGCAAAGAAGAAGCTATTCTTGTTGTCGGCTCCTCCGAGAAAGAAGCCGAAGCGCTCAACCAGGCGGCTGGGATTGAAAACCTGTTTAAGCCCGGCGAATTGTTTGGTGCCAGCACGCTCGTCAAACGTCTGTGGCCAACGGCATGGTTGCAGAAGAAACACAGATTCCAAAAATCCGACTGGCGAATGCCAGACACGCGCCACATCGCTGACGCAGCGCCTTTCGCCAAAAGCGACAAGGACGAAGAGGACCCCGATTACGACGCCGACAGAGACGATTCAGACGACCGCGATGCGCAAAAGTATTTTGCCGTTCTAGCGTTGGACGGCGATCAAATCGGGAAATGGATTTCAGGGTTGCATGACCGAATGCCTACGCTCGGTGAGCACCTCTCGAATTACATCGATCCCGATGACCGCCAGACAAAGGGCGCAAAAAAGTACTTCGAAGAGCATGGAATGGCCGGGTTTCTGCAACATAAACGCCCGCTCAACCCGTCGTTTCACCTCCAATTCTCCGAGATGCTCGCCAACTTCGGCAATTTCTGCGTCCGCCGCATTGTTGAGGCTCATGACGGCCGCCTCGTCTATTCCGGCGGCGACGATGTCCTTGCCCTTCTGCCTGCGCATCAGGCCATACCTTGTGCGATTGCTTTGCGTGCTGCGTTCCGGGGCGACCCTAAAGTCTTGAACAAGCTGCGTGGCACATGGCGGTTCAGAGCCGGCACATGGCGCAAGGAAGACGCATTGCTCTTCGACTGTGACCAGAAAGGCTTTGTTCGCCTGCACAAAGATGCGCCGTCCAACGAAGGCGAGCCAAAGCGGTTTTACGCAATAGTGCCAGGTCCAGCAGCCGATTGTTCGGTCGGAATCGCAATCGCCCATTTCAAACATCCCTTGCAGGACACTGTCCGCGAAGCGCAAGCCGCCGAAAAACGCGCCAAGACTGATTATGGGCGCAGCGCCATCGCCATCACTCTTGCCAAGCGTTCAGGCGAGACAATCCACTGGGGTTGCAAGTGGGAAAGCCACGGATTGGACGCGTACAGCCAGATGATGTGCGCTCTGCAAGAAGAGACTGTCAGCGAAAAGTTCCCGCACCGGATCATCGAGCTTGTGCAGCGGTATCAAACTGATCATTCAGGCAAACTCGGCGCAATAGTAACCACAGAGAGCTTCGAGAATATTGCCCTCGATGTGCTCAAAAAGGAAATCGACACCGCCGCCGACCGCCAGCGCGGCGTCAATTACAACGCCGACAAAGTCAAAAATGTCCGCGACACCCTTGTGGCCTACCTCAGCCATCCAGATCTCAAATCTGCGGATGAGAAGGTCCGCGCGCTGGCCGGTCTTTGCCAGACGGTCGCTTTTGTCTCGCGCAATTTGCCCAAACAGGAATCCAAAGCCACCCAAGAAACTGCTAATCAAAATCTGTTCCGCAACACCACTCAACCGGCCGAAAGGCAAACCGCATCATGAGTTCCATGACAGCACTTCATCAAATATTGCTCGAACCGACAGACGTGTTGTTTTTCCGCGACGGCCGGCCCATGAGCGGCGCCTCAGCAGGGCACACCGCCGCATGGCCATTGCCAGACGTGGTTAATCACGCCCTCCACGCCGCTCTCCATCGAGCAGGCTTTGAAGACGCGCACGCCCACCGCCGTGGCCGAAGCGGCGATTACTCAAACGACAGAACCCGCAAGTTCGGTTGCCTCACAACAGCAGGACCATTCCCGGTCCGCTTGCTCAAATCCAATGCCGGGTCAGACGCCAGATTCGACTGGTTTCTCCCCCGTCCCAAAGACACTCAAATCAAAAAGAGCGTCAAAACCACACTCAAACCTCTCAAAAGCCTCACGCCCGACACCGATGGCATTTGGCGCGAGTCAAGCCTGCCCAAACCGCTCAGGTACGCTGTCGTCAATGTCATGCCCCCCTCGAAGGATACAGGGGGCGAACCGTGGATTTCCTCCGAAACATACCAACGTTACCTGGCCGGCTCGGATTCAGAGTGCGATCCCACAAACTTCCTCAAAGACGATGACATTGCCGACACCGAGTGCACCATTGGAATCAGCATCGACCCCGCAACCGGCACCGCAGGACAAGGCGAAAGCAAAGGACAAATCTATTCCGCTCATTACCTCCGGCTCCGCGCTGATTTCCGGCTCGGTCTGTTCGCGCAGGCACTCGACAAGGTAGCCAGCGACCCCGACAGCAGGCGCGACCTTGTCAGAGCGCTGCTCAACGACGCCCCCCAAAGCATTGTTGTTGGCGGCCAACAACGACTTTGCACCGCCCGCAGAAGCGATGCCCCTGTCCCATTGCCGTTGCCGACCGGATTGGCAAATGGATTCAACGTGGCAGTGATAGACGGCCAAAAACGGCGGCTCGTAAAATGGGTCTTGATCACGCCTGCTATATGGCCCGAAATCGAACCCGGCATCTCCAAGCGCGGCACAGAACGCAAATTCCATCCCGGCGGCTGGTTGCCAAACTGGGTTTGCCCCGAAACAGGCCGCGTTTTGCTCGAAACTGTTAACCAAAAAGAACGACAGAACCGGCGTTCCCTTAACGCGCTTGGGAAAGGTTACCAATCCAACCCAAACATTGGCGCATGGCTCGTGGCGGCCATCGTACCAAAACCAATCATCGTTACTGGCTGGGCGTTGCCAAATGGAACTGACCGCCCGGTCGGGGGCGCCAAATCGACACACCTCGCCGTGCCCGCTGGCGCTGTTTATTACTTTGAAGCCGAGTCTGCCGACGCTGCCGCCGCTCTTGCCGCGGCACTAAATTGGCACGGCAACACCCGGGGAACCGAAATCAGAAACCGCCGCAGCACGCTGCTGGGCGAAAAGGGCTACGGCCTTGGCGTTTGTGGCACGTGGGAATTCCATGAAATTGGCAATAAAAGATAGGAGTATTTGGATGGGCCAGGGCAGGTCAACAGGGTCTCCTGAACCAGTTCGCCAAACGAACTGCAGTCGCACTGCTCTCGGTCGCCCAGACCTTCAAAAGCCTCAAAACCAATCAATCAAATCAATCCTATGAACAACAGCTCGAGCCAAACAAACGAAAGTCAAGCGATGCAACCTGAACGCAGACTTCTCTACATATTCACTCGCACGCCCCTTCACGTGGGCGCCGGCGCCAGCGTCGGCGCCATCGACCAGCCAATCATCCGCGAACGCCACACCGGGTTTCCGGTCGTTCCAGCTACAAGCCTCAAAGGCACTTTCGCTGATTGCTGGAATGAACGCGCCAAAGCGAAGACCACAAAAAACGACCACGAAGAAGAAGTGGAAGTCATCCGCCGCAGCGCAGAAGGCTGCTGGCTGTTTGGTGAACCCGACGCCGACAACGCAGCCGCCGGCGCACTCCAGTTCACCGAAGCACGGCTCCTGGCGTTCCCAGTCCGTTCTGCCCGCGGCAGTTTTGCATGGATTACCTGCCCTCTGATTCTTCGCCGCGCCGCACGCGATGGGGTGCTGCCCGTTGCCAGCATCATTTCGCGAGATTTGTCCGACGAACAAGCTCTCTTCGCAGTTAAAGGCCCTCTGGCCATCGCCGACAAGGTTGTCCTCGAGGAATACACTTTCACCCACGCCGGAGAATTGCCAGCAGCCCTCGGCAACGACATGGCCAACCTCATCACCGATTTTGTCTGGGCAGAGGTTGCTTCCCGCCTCGTCATCCTCAGTGATGGCATGATGAGCTTCTTCGCCAGGAACGCTTGCGAAATCGCTCAACACGTTCGAATCAACGACGAAACCGGCGCCGCTGCCAAAGGCGCACTGTTCAACCAGGAAAACGTGCCCAGCGAAACGATGTTCTACTGCGTGGTCCATGCTTTTCGCGGGCGTGCTGGCAGTTTCAAGAACGAGAGCCCGAGCCGGGCATTTGAAACATTTTGCGCGAAATTGCAGGACTACAACGGTGTTTTTCAATTCGGTGGTGATGCCTCAACCGGCCTTGGCTATTGCACGGTCACGATTGCGTCCAACACCAAATCTAGCTAAGTTAGCCAAGTATGATCTCGGTTAACATGCATGAAGCCAAAACTCGATTGTCCGAACTCGTGAAAGCGGTCGAGGACAAGAACGAAATCGTCATCATTTGTCGCCACGGAAAACCCGTGGCGCGCCTGACCCGGCCTGTCGTGGCTGCTGTCAACCGCTTGCGAACGTATCCCGACCTGAAACCGGTAAGCATCAAATACAATCCTGTTGAACCGGTGGCCGAGGATGAGTGGCCATCTGAATGCCGATGAACTGCCTTCTCGACACATGCACTTTGTTGTGGCTGACGACAAATCCACGTCGCCTGTCAAAAACAGTGCGGGAAACCATTTCGCAGCCCGACAATGTGATTCATGTTTCCCCAGCCTCAGCTTGGGAACTCGGCATCAAGGTCGCCAGAAAAAAGCTAATCCTCCCGAAACCGGTCAGCGAATGGTTCCCTCTGGTTTGCGAAAGGTACGACCTTGCCGAGCTGCCGGTTACCGGCCTTGTCGCTGCACGATCCACCGAACTGCCCCCTCTCCACAACGATCCGTTTGACCGTTTGCTCGCAGCAACTGCGATCCATTTTAACCTGATTGTGTTAACGCCCGATCCTTTGATAGCTCAGTATTCAAACACAAAAACCCTGTGGTGAACCCGATGAAAAACCTCGAACAAATCCGTGCGAAAGCTGCCATTGACTCCGTAAAAAAAGAACCCGATATGAGCCGCTCGGCGGTGAACAAGCTCCCTGCCATGATCATTTCGAACGGTCTTCTTGCCACCGCGGCCTTCTGCAACGCCGAGGGAGGCGGCGAAAACCGCGAAGACATGAAAAAGGCCTTGGACGCCACCGCCAGATACCTCGCCTTCCGCGGCATCCTCGCCAAAGGCACAGACTCGGTCGAAGGCATGATTAATTGCCTCAGCGAGCGTGATTCGCACGAGCTGCAGCATGCCACGGCCGAGGCCCTCGCTTTCATCGCCTACCTGAAACGGTTCGCCAAGAAAGATGACCAGTCATGACACACGCCGAGTTCCTCGCCAAAGTTGCGGGATATCCCAATGGTCTTCCCATGGATGTCCAGGTGCTCCGCACCTCCGGTCAGCCACGGACGCTCAGCGCCCCCGAAGCAAACGTGCCAAGGACGAACCAGATTTTATCCGGATTGCCGAGGTTTACGCTGAAGTGCTTGACCTCGTCGAACCCGGGCTTGATCCGTTCCCCTGATTTATTGCGACAACAACCCTGAGCCGAAACAATCACCATGCCTGTCTTGATGCCAAAAGATACCGCTGACGTGCTCGGCAAAAACGCCAAGAACTGCAACAGCAGATCATTGCTCCTTGACCGGTTCGCAGACCCGGCTGAAAAGGGCGACAATCGCAAGGCGGTTTTCGATCGCGTAGTCAAACTGGTGCCATGCCGTGAGAAGCTTGACGCATGGCAAACGTGGCTTGTCACGGCCAAATCCGGACACCCAAGCCCCGAAATCACTCTGCTTTACGCCCAATTACAATCCCGGTTGATGGTCAACATGGCCGGCGGAGTGATGGAGAACGCCGGATTGTGCATCGACCGTTTCGGTCTGCCTTACATTCCCGGCAGCGCCGTCAAAGGCTGCGCACGCCGTGCAGCACTCGTAGCACTCAATGAATGGTGCTCCGCAATACGCCAACCCGCGTACAAACCCGTCGGCGGTGACAACCCACTTGCGCTCTGCTGCGACACCTTTCCCACGCCAGCCCACATGCTCGCCACCATCGCTACCGTCTTCGGCTGGTGCGAACTGGACTGGCCTGATAGCTCGGATCAGTCCAATCAGTCCGACTTTTGCTGGGCCTGTGGAGACCAATGGATCGCACTCCGTGACAAGGCCCGTTCGCTGCTTGCCAGCCAGCCCCCGGAACATTACAGCGGCAGCATTTCGTTTCTACCCGCTTATCCGGTTCGTTTGGGTAATTCCCAATTGAGAGAACTCCCAATCAAGGACCTGCCCGCACCGGGAACGCTCGAACTGGATGTCGTTACCCCCCACCACAGCAAGTATTACTCTGGCGAACTTGGCACAGCAACCGACACTGAAGACCCCATCCCTGTTGTGTTTCCGGCGGTTGCTGCAGGTCAAGTGTTCGGGTTCCCAATTGTTCCATTGCGTCGTGCTGACGAATCCCTGGTCCAACACGCTCGCAACTGGCTCGCAACAGGCCTGTCTGTGTTTGGCGTCGGCGCAAAAACCAACGCAGGATATGGATGGTTTATTGATGTCACACAATCGGTCTTTGGCTTGGTTTCCGCGGAACAGGAACGGCTTGCAGAGGAAGCTGCTAAGAAAGCGGCACACCAGCGAGCCGCTGCAGAAGCTACAGCGAAGGCCAGAGCTGAAGAAGAACGCCTTGCAAAAGCACCACCGCATGAACGATTCCGCGCAGAATACGCGAAACTCGAAGACGAACCTTTTGCAGCCCAAGCCAAGAAATTTGCCGAGCTTACCGACGACCAGCGTTACGGTTTCGCTCTCGCCCTCAAAGAACGGCGTGATACCGCAAAGCGCTGGGCCAAAAAGAAGCCCGAACTGATCAAACCTTGGCAGGAATTCGCCCAAAGACTCCAACCACCAATTCAGTTGCCATGAAAACTAGCACCTTTCTTTTCGAGGTTATTACACCCTGTTTCTGCGGCGGGGCCGAACCGGAAAAGCAGGCTGAAATCCGCGCGCCATCAATTCGAGGTCACCTGCGATGGTGGTTCCGAACACTGGGCGGGTTCAAGTCGCTCGCAGCAAGAGGCATGACTATCCGCGACCAGGAATCCCTCATCTTCGGCACAACCGCCGGAAACGAAGGTAGAGCAGGCAGGCTGATGCTAAGAGTAGTTCCACCTCAGCCAAACAGTAAAACGGCAAATGCGAATGACCTTGGTGCTGGCATGAACACGCCACTTGGTTACGCGCTCTTTCCTCTCCGGCCGTTCGGCCAAAGCGACGGCAGACGAGGCAAGATTAGCGAGAGTGCCCGGTTTCGCGTGAGTGTGCTTTGGGGCGGACAGCCCCAACACTGGGAGTCTATTTGTGCTTTGTTGGCGATCTGGGGCCATCTCGGTAGTCTTGGCTTCCGGGGCCGTAGGGGTTTCGGCGCGCTTCGGCTGATGGAACCGTTTGTTTCTTTGCCGGACGCCCTCAAACACTTCGCTTCCCCCGGCGGTGTGCAGGTCCTTAAACTCACAAATGCCAATGCAACAAACTGGAGAAGTACTTCCGCTGCTTTGGTTGGTTGGTATCGGTCATGGCGCCACCACGGCCAGATGAACAGAACTTGGGTTTGGAATGATGTGCAGCAGCGTTCGAAAGGCGGCTGGTGGAAGCCAGTCGCTCCACCTCAAAAAGATCAGAACCGCGCCCAGCCGGGATTCAAGTATGCCCGCCGTGACCACAACGAGGGACTCGATGTTCAAGGCACGCGTGCTCCAAACCCTGACCCAGATCAGGCACAGGGCACACCAGGGCAGACCTTTCGCCCCGCACTTGGGCTGCCGATCATCCAGTTTTTTTCAAGCCTTGGAGACTCGAATGGGCCTCTGCCCCGCCCCCGCGCAACAGTCAACTGGGACTGGGACTTTGACACCGTCGCCAATAAGGGGAAAGGTCGCTTTGCTTCGCCAGTTCTCCTGCGTCCGTACCGCGATGCCACCGGCACATGGCATGCCTTGGTCATTTTCGTCGATGCTCACCGCTGGCCCGAGGGAAAACAGGTCTTTCTCAATGGTCAGCCGCGCTCGGTTTCCCTCGACCTTTACAACACAATGAAACGTGACCAACACCTCACCCCTTTCCCATGAACAAGTTCCCACAAGACCAATCTAACCAATCCGACCGATCAGACCGATCCGACCGATCCGACCGATCGGACCGATCAGGCCAACCCGGCCAATCCGGCCAATCAGGCCAACACCCGCGCAGGCGTCTCCGCCCAGCCGGTGGCTACCGCAATACTGCCAGTTTCCAAACCGCCACAATCATCTACGACGCCACTTACTGGTTCTGCGAAAAGTTCCTCGACCCACGCTCACGCACCGTGGACCAAATGGTCCAAGCCGCTCGCAGTGGCCGACAAAACATCGCCGAAGGCAGCCGCTTCGCAGCCACATCCTCACAAACTGAACTGCGCCTCATTAACTCCGCACGCTCGAGCCTCGAGGAATTGCTCCTTGACTTTGAAGATTACCTCCGCCACCGGCATCTCCCACAATGGGACCCAGACAGCCCGGAAGCGCGCGCTGTGCGTGAAGTCCCTGCCCGCTTCCGCCAGAAGCGCCAAACCCAAGCCGCCGATCCGTCAGATCCGTCCGATCAGTCAGATCCGTCGAATTTGACCGATCTGTCAGACCAGCAACGCTGGGACCTTTACGCCCCATGGCTCGAACACGATGACCCCGTTATCCGTGCCAATGCCATCATCTGCTTGATCCACCAAGCCAACTACCTGCTCGACCAGCAAATATTTGCCCTCGAGCGCGCTTTCATCGAGGAAGGCGGCTATTCCGAACAGCTCGCCGCCGCACGCATTGCTCATCGCACACGCTCACGAAACCCAACAGACCAATCCAACCCGTCTGATCCACCCTATCCGGCAGACCCAACAAATGCCATCCCATGTTGCCCCAAATGCGGAAAGCCAATGGCACTCCGCACAGCTCGCACCGGAAAACACGCAGGCCGTCAGTTCTGGGGTTGCACAGCTTACCCCGACTGCAAAGGCGTACTCGAATTATGAACAACACAACCACAAAACCTTGTGTCGTCACCGCCGCTCTTGTCTCGATCGGCGGTTCACCAGCACCCATATTGCATGTTCTCCGCCAGCACCGCCCCGCTCACGTCTGGTATTTCTGCTCCGCCGGTAGCCGCAACACCGCCGACGAAATCCAAAAGCAACTCGACTGGCACCCTGCACCCAGGTTCATCGAGGTTGAACGATTCGAAGAGCTCGGCCCCTGTTACCGCGAGCTGCGACGAAAAATCCCCGATATCCTCGCCGAAACTCACGTGCCACCGGAACAAGTCCTCGTGGATTACACCGGCGGCACCAAAACAATGAGCGTTGCTCTCGCCCTCGCAGCAATCGAGTTGTTCCAACAGTTCAGTTACGTCGGCGGCGAGCAGCGCGAAAAAGGTGGCCTCGGCGTCGTCATCGACGGCAAAGAACGCACGCTTTACCAAAGTAATCCATGGACCGACCTCGCCATACGCGAAGTCGAACGCGCCCGTGACCTCTGGGACGGGTACCAGTTCGAAGCCGCAGCCAAAGTCCTCCGCAACGTCGCCCCACGTGTGCCGTGTCCCAGAAAATTTAATGCTATTGCAAACCTCGCCGACGCAATGGCCGGACGACACAGGCTTGACTTCTCGAAAGAAATAATGGGGATTCTCAACCAGCTCCAGGGCCATTTGCCCCTGCTCTACGATGGACAAGACGATCACGGCCTGATCGAATTCGCCCGCAAAGCCAGGCAGCTCTGCGAGGCCTGCATGTCTGAAGATGCCAATGACACGCTCCTGCGCGAATTGCTTGACAACGCGATTCGCACCGCAAACCAAGCCCGTTACGAAGACGCCGCCGCAAGACTCTACCGCGCCATGGAAATGCAGGGCCAAATCTGGCTCGCCGAGGCAACCAACAGACTCTTCGTCAACGGCAAATGCAAAAAGGAGAACACAGACAAAATCCCTCAAGCCATCAAAAACCTGCCCTTCTGCACGCCCGACACACAAGGCTGCGTCAAGTTCTCAATGGAACAAGTGTTCCGCGCCCTTGCCGCGCTCGGCCACACGCACGCGCAAAGAATCGTTGTTGATATCGCCCTCGGCAATAGAAGCCGATGGCGCACCGCAACCGAGGAACGCAATAGCGGCATCCTCGCCCACGGCGTGAAAGCAATCGGCCGCGACGGCTTCGATCAAATGAAATGCATCGCAACCGAACTCGTCGGTTTCGATCTCGAACGCGAGGCAAACCCAATCCCGCCACTTAACCCACATTGGTTCGAATGATGCGCGACAATTCGCCCCAGAATCACACTCCCGATCGGGATGTCCGCGGACGTCCCAACCTGTGCACTTTGAATCGGCGCATGGCACACTCCATGGCTGTCACTGTGGAATCGGTTGAGTCCTGCAGCAACGTTGATGAATTCGACAGCATTAAACCTGCTCGACTCCTGAACCAAAACTCGTAATTGAATATGCCAGAGGAAACCAAATGAACCGCAGCCCTCAAAACAGCAAAACCGACTGGAAACGCAAGGTCGCTGCCTACCTCCACGACCCCCCTCACAAGCCCGTCGGCATACGCGACCACGAACAGCAACGCGAATCGTTCCTGAACAGGTTCGGCCTGACCGCCGAATACATGACATTGTTTGAACGATCGGCCGATTGGCAGGCGGCAGCAGCCGACAGGCTCATCTTCCCCGACCCCGCAAAGTCCGGCCTGCGCGTTGATTGGAAAGGAAGTTGGATGGAGTTCCGCCATCCCCTCGGCGGCGGCCAGCTCGAGGCAAGTTCTTTCCCGCCAACAGCAGCTCAGCTTGAAACCGAACTCACCCGCGCCCTCGAAGCCGCTTCATTGACCGATTCCGACGACTGGCAGCGAAAGTTCATCGCTGGCTGGCGCCTCTGGCCAGAACTCGCCGCCCGCGAAAAAAACCGGCACTTCGCCTATCTGGTCGCAGATACACGTATTCCGGACCACACCCTCTGGCATCACAACGCGCTCGCCGCGGCTTTCACCACCTGCCGCGGTCAGCCAGCGTTTCTGCTGTTTCAAATCGGCCCTGTCCAAGAGTTCATCGCCCAGGCCCGCAAGACTCATGACCTTTGGTCTGGGAGTTATTTGCTCAGTTTTCTCATCGCGCAAGCCATGCTCGCAGTGTCCGATGGCGTCGAGTTCCCCGACGGCACCGCCATCGAAGGCGTCGGCCCCGATTGCATCGTCTTCCCCCAGGTCCGCGGATTGCCCTTGGCTGACTATCATTGGTGGAAACGCGGTTACATCGGCGATCTCAAGCTCCGCGCCAGCCACCCGAACGAGTTGCTCACCCCAAACCTGCCAAACCGCTTCCTCGCACTTGTGCCCGCAGACCGCGCACATGAACTGGCCGAAGCAGCCGAACGCACCGTCAGAATGTACTGGCATCGCATAGCTCAGGCCGTAAGAACGTTCATCGACGCCCAACTCGATGGCCAATGCCCCGACTGGGCAAAGCATTGGGACGCCCAGATCGCCAGATTCCCGGTCGTGGACTGGATCGTTCATCGATGGACAGACACCGCCACCGCCATCGCACTCGCAAAAAACAATACCCCTCCGCTCCACGGCGGATGGCTAAATCACCCGTTGCATTGCTCGTTCCGCTGGGCAACCGAGTTCATCCCGCCGTCCCAACGCGAAGTTTTCACCCCGCTCTCAAACTCGGCTTTCGCATGGGCACTCCATTTCGCCGCAGCAGAATGGAAGTTCGCCGCACTCAAAACCGCACGCAGTTTCTCCCAGTGGCGGGAACCGGGCGCAAACCCGCCCCGCGGTCTCCCAAAAGACCACCTCGACGGCAAAAACGAAGTCCTCGGTGGCACCGACTACGAACAGTTCTGGGCCATCCTCAGAAATCATCCGTTGCTCGGTGAGAAAACACGCGAGCACCCGGATGCAGAACGGCATTTCGTCGGCAGCCAGTTCTACGGCGCAATCTCAGTTGTCAAACGCCTCTGGGTCCGCGCTTTCCTCTCACACCGAGAAGACTGCCCAGACGGCTTTTTTGATTTCGACGCCAGCAGCGCCGCACGCGAAAACTTCCGGTCCGTTGTCGAAATCGCTTCGGGCCGATCCGATCCTTTGTTGCGCGATGAAACCGAATGGGCGTTACAGAAGCTCGCCCCGGAAGAATCCTACTATGCCGTCCTGGCAATGGACGGTGACGACATGGGCCAGTGGGTCAGCGGCGAAAAAGCAGCGCCGCTCGTCAACAGTCTCGCCGAACAAGCTGCAGACTACCTCAAGACACATTGGCCGAAAAATCCGGTCAATCTCCCCGAAGCAACCAAAGTCAAAAGACCGCTCTCGCCGGGTTATCACGCCGCGCTCTCCGAAGCGCTCTCGAATTTCAGCCTCTACTGTGCTGGCCCGATAGTCCGCACATTCGGCGGCCAGCTTATATACTGCGGCGGCGATGATGTTCTCGCGCTGCTCCCGGCCAGAAAAGCCATCGAGTGCGCCCACGCCCTGCAACTGGCATTCCGCGGACTTCACCCGGACTCGGGCGGCGCCTACGCACCGGCATCTGTAAAAGACGTTCTCTTGAAGTTGTTTGATTTCCCCGCGCCAGGGTTCATCCGATGCAAAACCGAGTCAGGCGCCAAGTCCAGTCTCAAACCGAACTGGCCCTTGCTTGTGATGGGACCAGCAGCCACTGTGTCCGCGGGCATTGCAATTGGCCACGTGCATTCTCCGATGCAGGACACGATTCAGGCCGCACGCGAAGCTGAACGCACCGCCAAAAATGTCCCCGGCAAAGGCGCGTTTTGCCTGACAGTACTCAAGCGCTCAGGTGAATCCGTCAGTTTTAGTGCGCGCTGGGAACATCCGGTCACCTCGGTCTGGGACGAACTCGACTCCGGCATCCACAATCTCAGCGCCCGATTCCCACACCGGTACGCTGCCCTGGCAAAGGCACTTGTTGATGCCGGCCGGGGCGCCGGCAAAACCGCCTACGTCGAGACCTGGGACGAAACTCTCAAAAGTTCGATCGAGGCAGAGCTCCGTTACGTCCTCCGTCAACAGGGCGAGTTGAACCCAAACAAAGCAACCGCTCTGGCCCGACGTTGGTGTGACATTCTCACAACCGGGCTTTCACCGCGCGATTTCCTCCATTTCTGGCTCGCATGGGCTTTCGTAAGCAGACTCGCATCTCCAACAC
This sequence comes from Verrucomicrobiota bacterium, assembly GCA_012517065.1. Lineage (GTDB taxonomy): Bacteria > Verrucomicrobiota > Verrucomicrobiia > Limisphaerales > J093 > JAAYVR01. The sequence goes on from JAAYVR010000172.1 coordinate 19,343, forward strand.
TCGATTATCAGCCATGAACCCCATCTTCATCGAACCAACAGACATCCTGTTTTTCCGCGATGCCATCCCGATGTCCGCTGGACAGGGCAGTGGCGCAGGTTGCAGGCCGCCATTCCCGACTTCGTTCCACGAGGCGCTCCGGTCCAGTCTCCTCATCAACACTGGAGACACTCCAAACGCCAAAAAAGTCCAAGGCCGCCCAAGAACCGCCGACCGCTCCGGGAATTGGCATGCCGTCGGCCATGACGCCGAAACGTTCATCGCCTCAAAAGCTTTCCGGTCCCTGAAAACAATCGGCCCGTTCCCATGGCATCAGAAAACCGGACTTCTGTTGCCGGTGCCTCTCGACGCAACACGCAAGGACGGTTCAATTGCGACCCTCCAGCTTCTGCGCAACCAGGACACCCCTGCCAAACAGGACCCGGCATCCCCATCCAATTACCGCGCGCTTTGTTTGCCAGTCGCAACTACACCGCCAGACAAACACGCACAGCTCTCTGGCTGGTGGACCTGCACCCAATACAGCGCCTATCTGGATCACAATAATTCTGACAAACGGCCACAGAATGTCCCCCCGGATTTTTTCAATCCCACACCCACTGCCGAACTCTGGGAACCTGAACACAGGATCGGCGTCGAAATCGATCCCGGTTCTTTCGCTTCGAAAGAACACCAGCTTTACTCCGGCGCTTATCTCCGCCCTCACAAATACACCAAGTTCGTCGCATGGGCCGGCATCGCAGACCCAGCCAAAGCAACCGGCCCTGAATCCCAAACTCGCCGACTCGAACAGGAACAGCTCGACAAACTCAACTGGCTGCTGCTCGGCGGTGAATTCCGCCTCGCACGATTGTTGCATCGAACCGACTCAGCAAAAGCCTTGTCCGAGGCCGTCTCACATCTCTGCCGTCCACCAAGCCCGCCTACCTCTGACGGACCATGCCTGCTAAAATGGGTTCTCGTCACGCCAGCTCTCTTCGCGCACGGTTCACTCCCCGGATGGTGCGCGGACACCCACTCCTCAGAGGCAAAACCCCGAACTCCGCTCGGCCAAGTCTGTTTGAACCTCCCAGGACGCGCCCAACTGGTTTCATGGTGCCACGGCAAACCAAGGACAGCCTCTGGCTGGGATGTTGTTGAAGGCCGACCAAAACCAACGATGCTGGCTGTGCCAGAAGGCAGCGTTTACTATTTCCTTTGCGAAAACACCCGCACCGCCGAAGCACTGGCACGGAAGCTTCACTGGCAGCCACGCTCAGATTTTTACGGCGAAAAAGGCTGCGGCTATGGACTCGTCAGTTTCGATGTCCATATGCATGCCACCTCGGTGAGTCTCAACCAATTGGCAGGGGAGTTGTTTGCATGAGTACAATAGAAAACCGCAACTTGTTTCCGCCGATGACTGAAGAATCCGCCCCGGCCCGCCGGACATCGCCGGACGTCCCATTTCTGGTCAACTCCTGATTTAACCACTAAAACAATCAATGATGAACATGAAACAACATCTGCTCACAATATACACGCGCACGCCATTGCATGTGGGTTCCGGCACGTCGGTCGATGTGGTGGACCTCCCAATCATGCGCGAACGCATTACTGGTTTCCCCGTAATACCAGCCAGCAGCCTCAAAGGCGTCCTGCTGCAGCTCGCACGGGAGAAATTCGACAACGGCGCCCACGCCAGAAACAGCACAAAACCTGACGCCGCCCGCGTCCTGTTCGGTGACGTCGAAGAAACACTGGAAAACGGCCAGAAAAAGCAAAAGTCATACGCCGGCTGCATCCAAATCATGGAAGCCAAAATCCTCGCGTTCCCCGTCAGATCCTTGGCCGGCTGCTTTGCATGGCTGACATGTCCGGCAGTGCTGGAACGATTCAGCCGCGATGTCGGCAAAAAGCTCGACATCCCCGCGGTCGCCAAAGACCGCGTAGTCCCTGGTGCGGAATTGATCGTCAACAACCAGGTTGTCCTCGAAGAGTTCGCCATGGACATCCAGCCCGACACTAACAATCAGCTCGCAAATCTCGCAAAACAACTGGGGAAACTCTCCGACGATCCTCTGTGGAAAAGCAAACTGGCGGCCCGAATCGCGGTTGTTCACGACGAAAATTTCCAACATTTCGTCACCACCTGCACCGAAGTCGTTGCCCGCATAAAAGTCGATCCCGCCACCCGCACCGTGGACGAAGGCGCCCTGTTTAACCAGGAAAACGTCCCCTGCGAAACAATGTTCTACAGCGTCTTGACGGTCTTGCCGCCGCGCAGACAAGTGACGGAAGCCGGATTTGATCCAAGCGCAAAACTCGCCGAGCTGCTCCCGGCCGCCAATCCGCCAATCCTGCAGATCGGCGGTGACGAAACCACCGGCCACGGCCTGTGTGAAGTGAAACGCATTGAACCCAACAACCTCTGATTCCCATGAAAACTCTCGCACAAATACGAGCGCAAAACGCACTCAATGCCAGCAGAATCGAAGGCATGGGACGCGGCCAAAAAGGCGGCAACGCACTGAGCGGATTCCCAATGCTGGTCAAAACAGACGGTCTCCTGGCTGCCGCAGCATTTGCAATTGAATTGAATCCAAAGGGCAAACCAAAACAGGAAGGCGCCCTGCTCATCATGAACGCAGTCGCAGAACATCTGGCTTCCGTTGGAATCTGCGAGGCAACCAAGGCCCGCGACCTCGTCGAAGAGCTCGCCAATTCGGCTGACGCAGCCCAGCTTCGACGCGCCACCGCCGAGACAATCGCGTTTCTTAACTACCTCAAACGCTTCGTTGCATGATCCTATGATTGCCGCTTCCAAATCCGTTCAAATCGCGCTCAACAAGCGCTGCGACGCATGGCACTTGCGCCTCGACAAGCTCAGCTATGAGCTCGGCGTGGACGCAACCGCCAAAACCAGTTCCCTCAAGGCAGTCAGCGATTGCTACAACAAGCTCGCACAGGAAAACCTCATGCCTGTCTGCCGCACAAGACAGCGCTTCCTTCAAATGCTCGAACAGCAACACGGCAGTTCATTCGCGGCTGTCGATCTGGTGCTCGAGAGCCGTCTTCTCCTTCATCTTGCCCGCCCAAACGTGCTCGAGAATGTCGGCCTCTATTGCGACCGCACAACCGGCCTCCCTCAAATCCCCGGCACCGCGCTCAAAGGCCTCCTCAGCACATGGGTCTGCTGGGCCAATCATTTCAACCCCGCAGACGGTTCTTTCACCGAGTTCAAAGCCGAGACCACCACCCGCAAAAGTTTTGCCGCTGCTGAAGCCCGTCTCGCCCAAAGAATTCTCGGCGACAATTCAGCCGACGGGTCCGAACGCGCCGGTGACGTCATCTTCATCGCCGGCTTTCCTCTCACACCTCCAAGGCTCGGCCTCGATATTGTCAACCCACATTTCGAGCCCGAGGGCAAATTCAAAACCCGCCTCACACCAAACGCATTTCTCTGTATCGAGCCCGGCACAATCTGGAGGTTCGCATTCTACGTCCGCCCCGGCGCGCCAAACCCGGACCAACTGATCCACACAACAAAACAGTGGATCACTGAAGCTCTCACCCAGCTCGGTATCGGAGCAAAAACCGCCGCCGGCTACGGCCGGTTTCGACTCCCAACCGACTCTGACCTCACGGCCGTGCAGCGTGGCGCAACTGCCGCCGCAGCAACCCAACCTGCCGCTCAGAAGAAAACAGCTCAATCGGCAGAAGACGCAAAACGCCAGGCAGCCGCACAGGCAATGCTCGCCAGTGATTACCCAAACGACAGGGAATTCAACAACAGAGTCCTCAGCAAACTCACACCAGGCACACTCGACCAACTGCAATCCGAGATCGCTCTCCTCCAAAAACCCGAAAATATGCGTTGGCTCGATCAATTGAAAAAGACGATCGCTTCAAAGGATTACAAGGACATCCGCAAGCGACTTCGCCAAAAAGACTGGTTCCCGAAAGAATGGCTCCCACAACAATAGCTGACCAACATGCAACTCAAAACCGTTCACTTCACCTTCACTCTCCTGACGCCTTGTTTCAGCGGGACCGCACTCGGCAAGCAGGACAACCATGCAGAAATGCGCATCCCGCCTATCCGCGGCCACGTCCGATTCTGGCACCGCACACTGTTCGGCTCTGAAAACTGCAACACGGTCTGGGGCAGCGCATCCGGCGACAAAGGCAAAGCAAGCGTGGTCGCCCTGAGGTTTGTTGGCCCGGTCTCTCAACAACAAGCCAGCCCAAAAGCTTTCGTGCTTCCCCACAAACCAGCGCCTCAACCGCGACAACCAGACTTTCGCGGCCCGCGCCCGGCCCTCGCAGCAGAACAGCAGTTCGTCATTGAATTGCAGCGTCTGGTTGGATGCAATGAGTCGGACTGGCTTAATGCCCAACGCGCCCTCAAAGCATGGCTGCTCCTTGGCTGTCTCGGCCTCAGATCAAATCGCGCCGCCGGCAGCGTCTGGCCCGTGGCCGACTGGGTGCCCACTGGCCGAGACTCCCTTAAAGCCGAACTCGCCAAGCTCGGCCTCAGGAACCTGACTGTCGCACTCATCGGACTCGACAAAAACAAAACCCCGGCTCAACTTCGTGAGACCGCCTCGGACACAATCCAGGGGAACCCCCACCAGCGCGTATTCGGCGGAATCAAACCCGAGCGTCACCCATCGCCCACCAAATTCAAGGTCATTCGCCTCGCCCAACAGTATTGCCTGCTGGCGTGGGCGCCGGATACGCAGATCGTTGGCAATGACAGCCAGCGCCGCCTGATTCTCGCTGAGGCAGAACGGTTGTTGAACACAAAGCCAAATCCCGCCCGATGGCAGGCGCTCGGCGAATGGGATTACATCTTCCCATGACCATTGCCCCAGGAATCTCTGCCATGCACATCGAGGCGCGCGTCCAGCCGACCTGCCGGCCGATCAAGCCAGCGCCAATCGCAATGCGCGTTATTCCCCAGGAGCCGGTTGCCATTTCAACACGCCGCTTGTTCGGCATCCGGCATAGTTGGCGCATTCCCGATCGCATACTCCGCCTTGCCCCAGCCAATCGTCAAAAGAGTCCTGCGAATTACAAATGAACACGCCCAAGCCAATAACACTCATTCAGCTCATCAGCGAACAAACAATGCAGAATCTACTCCCAATTCTGCGTTTCAGACCGTCCCATGTGGTGCACTTCGGCACCGGACGTACCGCGACCCGGTCCAACGACATCGTCAGAGCCGCCAGCAAATGCGGCGCGACATTCCAGCTCGAACAAGTCCGGCTCAGTGAAATGCCTTCAATTGCCGAAACTTCACGCGCCGTTACCAAAGCAATCAACTCCGCCCACAACCAAGGACACATCCCCATGGTCAATTTCACCGGCGGTACCAAACTCATGTCCATCGGCGCTTACTCCGCTGCCGCAAATTGCTCGCCTCCGGCAATATCTTTCTACGTTGACACTGACGACGAAAGATTCATCGACGGCGGCACAGCAGAAGGACTCTCACGACTGCTCGAAGGTGATTACAGTTTCACCCAGCTTCATGATTGCCTCGACGTCGCTGCCATAGCAGCCGCACACGGACAATATGACGTCTCGAAAGGGCTTGACTGGAAACGGTTCCTTCCGCTCGCCCAACATCTCCTCGGAAACCACGACCAGGAACAAGCCACCTTTGAAGCGCTCTTCGGCAAGAACGGCCTGTTCCCACACGGCGCAACTCCAAAATCACCAGAGCATTGGTTGGAATTCATCGACCGGCCATTCAATTTGCCCGCAGATGTCGCCCGCCATGCCGAAGCGCTGGGCCTCCTCCGACTCACACCGGACAACTCCTGCCGGCTTCCCGATCAAACAAGAGCCCAGCTCACTGAACTCGCCAAGGCACGAATGAACAAAGAAACCGTACCCGAATACGACCAGAAGCGCATCGAGGCCACAAAAGCCTGCGAGTTCACTGCCACGTTTCTGACTGGCGGATGGTGGGAAGTGGCCGTCGCTCATGCCGCTGATTCAACCGGATTCTTCCGCGATTTGCGCTGGTCAGCCACGGTCGGCCCGGTCGCCCAGGGCGGCCTCGAAGAGGACATCCTCGCAGTGGACGGCGTCCAGATGGTCGTCATCTCCTGCAAACGCGGCGGCAACAAATCGAGGCTCTTGCCGCACCTCGAAGAGTTCAACGCGCGCGCCCGAAGAATCGGCGGCAATTTCACAAGACGGATTCTGGCCCTGTATCTGACGCCAAACGGCTCCGCAGTCAACGCACTACACCGCAGAGCAGATCAGCTCGACATCTCGATTCTCACGCCCGATCGCCTGAACAACCCACTGGCCTTCGCCCGCAAAAACAAATAAGCTTCCACTTTGCGCGAGCGCGCAAAGTGAATGCGCGCAGATTGTAGCCCAGTCCACCGGGATTCCGACCCGCTAACGGCCAGCACATTTCCCCTCCCCGCAAGGGTTCATTCCGTCAGGTTTCCGGGTTGGCGAGCCGCCGTCTCGGACTCACGCGGTGGACATGGTGACAGACACCATATTCTGGTGTCCCGCGGGCGCAGAATCGCCCTATCCTCCGGATAACCGATTGCTCCTCGAGTTCCTCTTTTCCGCTGAAACACGAAAGGTGTCTCTCACTGCTCCGGACGTCCCCGGACGTCCCTTTTCGTGCACCCCCACACTTCAGGCCTTAGTCTTCCATCCATGCGCAAGGCACCAAAACTAAAAGCACCGCGACGCCCTCGAGGAGGGGGGACGTCCTCGATGAGGGGGGGGAACAAACCGGCCGCGCGCACCTCAAAACCAAACCAAAATTGATGTTACCATGCCAACAGTCTGCATAAATCAGCCCGATTGCCGCGTGCGATTGCACACCGACCGCCTTGAAATCATCGCAATCGACGACGAAACCGGCAAAGAACAGGTCCTTCGCGAAATCCCAATCCGCGACATCGACCGTCTCATAACCAGTGAATCCGTCCATTTCACCCCGGCCGCAATGGCAGAGTTGCTTCGAAACGGTATCCCAATCCAAATCTTTTCGTGGACCGGCCAGTTTCTCGGCAATTTCCTCCCGGCTCAGAACAGCCACGGCCTGGCGCGCCTGCGACAGTACCAGTGCACGCTCGACCCCGCGTTCGCACTCGACATCGCCAGACGCGTCGTGACTGCCAAAATCTACAACCAGCGCCGCGTCCTCCAGCGCATCGCAGCCGGACGTGCCGACGACGATACAGCCGAGCCCGAAGCAAATACCGACCCCGCACCCCTTCCACCCGCGTGCGCAACTGAGCTCCGTGCCACACTCAGGTGGATGGACAGCGCCCTCGACTCGCTCAAAACTTGCACCACCATCGACGAGGTCCGCGGATACGAAGGCGCTGCTACAGCACGCTATTTCCATGACTGGGCCGGATTCTTGCCCACGGAATTCCCGTTCGAACGCAGATCCACCCGCCCACCCCTCAACCCCGTCAACGCTTGCATAAGTTTCGGCGCCACCATCATCTACAACGAAATGGTCGCCTTCCTTCATGCACATGGTCTCGACCCCGCACTCGGCACACTTCACAACACCGAAGACGGCCGATGGTCACTTGCCCTCGACCTCATCGAGCCTTTCCGCCCAGTAATCGTCGAAGCCCTCGCCCTCGACCTGTTCACACACCAGATGCTCAACAAGCAGCACTTCGAGAACCGCAACGGCGGAGTCTATTTGAATTCCGATGGACGAAAAAAGTTCTTCCTCCAATACGAACGCAGAATGGAACGCCAGTTCATGTCCGAATTCGTCGGCCATCGCACAACCCTGCGCCAACAGCTCGAAAACCAGGCCGTCATGTACAAGACCGCACTCGAAAGCCCCGACAAGCTCAAACCATTCCAGATCAACTAACAATGCCCGGCTTGTCCGATTGTCAGCCCCAACCGATGCCACGTGTCCAAGCCCGCGAATTCACTAATGACCGCGGCCAGCAGACCCCTGACTTGTGTGCCAATTCGATTGCGACCGTACATGCTCAACATGCCAACTTTGCGTCACAACATCGCTCAACCCTGCCCGCAAAACCCAGGTAGGGAGCTCAAAATGGCAAAAACATGGGGGGTCCCTACCTGAGTCGCAAAATACTGATTATGAGAGTGTTAATAAACATCACAGGCAAAAATAAGCCGCAAAGAGCAGTTCTTGTGCCAGCCATAAAAAGGGGTCCCTACCTGCAGCCCATCTTTCCTATTGACATCCAACGACTTCCAAGCCCACCCTCAGAAACGTAGTAACTGCCGAAAGGCAATGGAGACCGTGTTTTTTACTGGCGATGATAAACAACGGCTACATCGCTCAGAAACGTAGTAACTGCCGAAAGGCAATGGAGACCGCACAACTCAATGGCGCGTTCTCTTGTGATAGGTTCTCAGAAACGTAGTAACTGCCGAAAGGCAATGGAGACTTGGCCAGAACAAAAAAACCAAAAAACCAACGCAAAGCTCAGAAACGTAGTAACTGCCGAAAGGCAATGGAGACTAGCTCAATCGCCAAAAACCCGGAGTATGACGCGGCGCCTCAGAAACGTAGTAACTGCCGAAAGGCAATGGAGACCTGCATATGGCGTTGGCACCATTTCTTGTTTGTTCTCGTCCTCAGAAACGTAGTAACTGCCGAAAGGCAATGGAGACAGCAAGCGGCTTTTCGTCATTAGCCTTTGCTTTCGCGCCTCAGAAACGTAGTAACTGCCGAAAGGCAATGGAGACTTGTGCGTGATAACATAAGGATAAATTGACCACGTGCCCTCAGAAACGTAGTAACTGCCGAAAGGCAATGGAGACATGCTGCA
>JAAYVR010000173.1 GCA_012517065.1 Verrucomicrobiota bacterium
AACGCCGTCCCAAGCCCTTTCCCCTCCTCAACAAACCACGGTGTCAATTCAGAGAAATCCCGCACCGCAACCGTTACTGGAAAAACAACCCCCGAAAATCAAGGGCCTAATCTTAGCGACATTCGTGTCTGTCCCCATATCCCACCCTGCCGTCCCGGAGACGTGCATCGATTATAAACTCGCACGGAATTTCCTGTTGTCTCCAAAGCCAAAGACCTGAAGACTGGCACGGAGAAACAGATGAATTTGCCTCCGCCATCCGAACATCAGGCACGCATAATCTGGGCTGCCATAACCGGCCTTGCCATCGCGATAATTGTTGCGTTGGTTGTTGGTTTTGTTTGGGGCATGGGCAGAGTGTTGGACGTGCTATCGCCTGTGCTCTGGCCAATTGCAGTCGCAGCGGTGCTCGCCTGCTTGTTGGACCCGGTTGTAGATTTCTTCGAGCGCCGCCGTGTTCCCCGGACGCGGGCGATTGGCATGGTATTCCTGATCGCGCTCTTCCTGATAATGGGGGTCTTTAGCAGTGTTGTGCCACGACTGGTCGTGGAGACTCAGGACCTTGCAAACAAAGTCCCAACCTATGTAGCGAAACTCGAAGGCAAAGTGATTTATTGGGCGAACAACCCCCCGGCGCCGCTGCGTGATCTGTTGAAACGGTTCGGAGTAAAGCTACCCGCCGCTCTATTGACATCTGAAAAGCCGGCGGGCGATACCAATGCACCGCCCGATCTTGTTGTTCCTCCCAAGACACAGCCCGAAGGGTCGTTGTTAGATCAGATCGACCGCGAGACCGCCCAAAAAGCCGCGCAATGGGTCGGGTCGGCAATCAAGTCTGCGGGCGGCTGGCTCGGCCGGCAGTTTTCGCGTTTGACCGGATTTTTCGGTGTGATTGCCGGGCTCGCTTTGATTCCGATCTACCTGTTTTACCTGTTGGCGGAGAAACGGTTTATTGCCGAGAACTGGACGGTGTATTTGCCGGTGAGGGATTCGCAATTCAAAGAGGAACTCGTGTTCGTGATTCGGTCGATAAACGATTACCTCATCGCGTTTTTCCGCGGACAGGTGCTGGTGGCGATGTGCGATGGCGTTTTGTATGGCATTGGCTTTGCCATAATTGGACTCCCATACGCATTCCTGATCGGCGCGGTGGCGATGATCATCACGATTATTCCGTATCTGGGGGCCATCGTTACCTGCGTTGCAGCGCTTCTGATTGCTGTGGTGAATTTCGGTGATTGGCAACACCCGTTGTTGGTCATTGGGGTGTTTGCAGTTGTCCAAGGGATTGAAGGTTACGTTCTTCAACCGAAGATTTTGGGTGACCGCGTTGGGCTGCATCCAATGGTCATTATCGTGGCCATAATGACAGGGACAACGTTGTTGGGCGGGATTCTGGGCGGCCTCCTCGCCATACCGCTCGCTGCGGCTCTGCGGGTGATCATGTTCCGATACGTGTGGAAGAGAGAAAGCCGGCCTGAATAGCGTAACTGGACGTCGGAGAGGTTCCCATTAGGTTTCGGCAGCCGCTGACTGCAACAGCGAGCCCGGCGTTTTATTCGCTGTGCGGATCTTTGGTGTTTGGGGCAAGTTATTTTGGGGTAACTCCGATCTGGCGTTTCTGGCTCGCGTCTGGCCGTCTGAGGCTGGTGATCCTGCAAAGTACTTTACACCAAGCATGTGAGCACGCCATGATTCGGGAACAAGTATGGGGAATCGTATAGTTGCACAACAACTTACAATTGTCGGATCGGAAATTGTGACCAAGCTGAATTCGGTTGGCGAGCTTGAGACTGCCATCCGGCGGTCGCAAGAGCATTTGCTGAGCCTGCAGAAACCAGACGGCTATTGGATCGGCGAGTTGATGGTCGATTGCACGCTGGTCGCTGACATGATCGCTTACCATCATTGGGATGGGAGCGTGGACTACAAGTGGCAAGAGAAAGCAGTCCGCCATTTGTTGTCGCTCCAACTGCCGGATGGAGGGTGGAACATCTATTACGGTGGTCCGCCCGAGGTAAACGCTACAATAAAGGCTTACCTGGCGTTGAAACTGGCGGGGATGAAAGAAACCGATCCGCACCTGTTAAAGGCGCGATCTGTGGCGCTTGCGCTTGGCGGCGTTCCCCGAATGAACACGTTCTCAAAGCTTTACCTTGCTTTGCTCGGCCTGTTCCCGTGGAAGTATGTGCCTACGATTCCGTGCGAGGTTTTGCTTATTGGAAAATGGTTTCACGTGAATTTCTGGGAAATGAGCAATTGGTCGCGGGCGATGTTGGTTCCGCTGGCAATTATCAACCATTTCAAACCCACCCGGCCAATTCCGAACATCGACCTGGACGAGCTTTATCCCGAGGGTTACCACGAACGCGACCTGCGTCTTCCGCGCGACCCGCAACTGTTTACCGTCCGCAACTTCTTCCTCTGGCTGGACAAGCTTCACAAGTTCGCCGAGCTGTGGGCACAGGCTGGCATCCATCCGTTCAGGAAACGCGCTCTCAAGAAGTGCGAGGAATGGATGATCGAGAGGTGCGAAGGATCGGACGGGCTGGGCGCGATTTTCCCGGCGATGTTGAATTCATTGATAGCCTTCAAGGCGTTGGGCTACCCGAACGATCATCCGTATGTGAAACGCGCCGAACAAAAGCTCAAAGAACTCGAACACGAGACAGACACAACGGTCCGAATCGAACCGTGCCTTTCCCCGGTCTGGGACACGGCGATAGTGACGATAGCATTGCGGGCATCGGGAATACCGGCGAATGATCCAAGACTCGAAAAGGCCACCGAATGGTTGATCAACAAGGAAATCAGGTTCAGAGGCGACTGGTACCACAAAAACCCGGCACCTGTCGAGCCGAGCGGTTGGGCATTCGAGTTCGAAAACAAATGGAATCCGGACGTCGATGACACCGCGATGGTATTGCTGGCGCTGAGGCTCGTCCCGACAAAAGACCCGGCGCGCCGCGATGCCGCGTACAAGCGGGGATTGGACTGGATGCTTACGTTCCAGTGCAAAGACGGTGGTTGGGCCGCTTTCGACAAGGATTGCACCAAGAACATACTCACAAAGGTGCCCTTTGCCGATCACAATGCCATGCTGGACCCTGAATGCGCCGATATCACAGCGCGGATTCTCGAAGTTCTTGGACATGAACGTTTCCCGCTCGATCACCCACAGGTTAGCAAGGCGTTGGAATACATCCGAAGTCAACAGGAACCTGACGGTTCCTGGTTCGGGCGATGGGGCGTCAACTACATCTATGGCACGTGGCAGGTCCTTCGCGGCTTGAGCGTCCTTGGCGTCAACATGAATGAGCCGTGGTTGCTCAAGGCTCGTGACTGGCTCGAGAGCGTCCAGCACGAAGACGGCGGCTGGGGCGAACGGTGCGATACTTACGAAGACCCGGTCTTCAAAGGCCGTGGGCCCAGCACCGCGTCGCAAACAGCGTGGGCTGTTATGGGACTGTGCGCTTTCGGTGACCCAGACCGGGAAAGCCTTGTGCGCGGCGTCGAGTATTTGATTCGCACGCAAAACCCGGATGGCTCATGGACCGAGCACGAGACAACTGGCACCGGCTTCCCGAAGGTCTTCTATTTGAAGTACGACATGTATCGCAACGCGTGGCCGCTACTAGCCTTGGCAACGTACCGCGATCTGGTCGCCAAGAAGCAACAACGCTAACCCCAAAAACTCACCGCCTGACCAGACCAAGACACCCAAAGCTTCATTCCGGTGAGATTTCCGGGTTGAAGTTCCAAAGTTCCGCGTTTACGCGGAAATGAGATAACTGTCTGTCGCACCGCCAGCACGCCACCGACGGCGTGCCCAGCCATTTATGGAATCGTGCGTAAGCCAGGGCGGGCGCTCCTAACACAATACAAACATCGTGCCTGTCCCCATATCGGGATGACGCCGAGAACAGAGTGTCTGTCCCCATGTCGGCATCCGAGTGGGTCCTCCACAGACTCCCGCAAGCGCGGATTAGACAAGGGGCAATTTGCGGGCCACACCGCAATCCGGGGGCAAGACCCAGACCACGAGCCTGTCACTGTTTCCGCGGCTCGGGGATAATGTTCCGGCCAGGCTTGAGGGATTGGGTTTGACCGGAAGGCAGGATGGCGGTGGCGTTGACTCGATCAGGGATTTCGGTTTCCAAGCGGAACTCGCCGTCCTGCACGCGCCAGCACGAAACAACACGCCCTGCAGGCGTGATCAGCGATGCTTCAGCGTGGTCGAGCGGGCCGGGGTTTGGACCGATAACAATGTTCTTCCACCCCACAGTGCCCGGCTGCTGTCGGATGCCCGCCACATAGGCGTAGAACCACTCCATTGCATGGCCCAGCATGCAATGGTTGAGCGATTGGTAGCCGTCCATCATTGCATCCCATGTTTCTGGCAACGAGGTCAGCCCTTTCTTGAGGATACCGCCATAGCTGCCCAGCCCGTCACGGCTGTACACGCGATGGAGCACATCGGACCGGCCGGCTTCTGCGAGGGCTCGAATGAAATAGACATGGCCGACATCGCCGGGTGTTTGTTGCCAGCCGCGCCTTTCCAAATCGGCAATGATGTCTGCCACAAGCGTCGCGCGGTCGGCAGCGGGCACCAAATCGGCGCATAGTGCCATTGCATTGGCGCACTGCGGACTGCCGAGGTGTTTCAGTTTGCCAGTGGCCGGGTCGCGATAGTGTCGTTGGAAATCTTTGGCGATGCTCGCGTGAAGTTCTCGATATCGCCGGGCGTCATCCGGAAGGCCGAGAGCTTCGGCGGCGCGGGACACGGTTCGGGCGCACAGCGCCCATGTAGCGGTGGCCGACAACTGTGTTGGAGTGAATCGGGAGGGGCCGGGCGGCTGCCCGTGGCCGTAGTCGTACCAATCACCCAATCCTTCCGGTGCGAGACCGTCTTTGGCCTCCGTTCGGATGTAGTCCACAAACCGGCGCATCATGTCGAAGTTTTCCCGCAGGACGCGCAGGTCTCCGGTCCATTCATACTGATGCCATGGGAGCATCACGGATGCAGCGCCCCACTCGACTGTCCAGTTGAATGCCCCTGGGAACCGGCCGGCAGGATAACTGGGTGCGACGGTTAACACGCGGCCGCTTGGTTCCTGCGCGTCGCGGATGTCACGGAGGATTTTGTCGAACCAGTCCCGGCAGTCATAGCGGTACTGAAATGACGGCGCCAGGAGATAGGCGCATTCGAGCCAGCCCAGTTTTTCCCGATGCGGACAATCGGTGAGGACGTGACTGGTGTTGGCGCGCATGGCCCAATCAATCAACCGATGCGTGCGGTTCAAAAGGTCGCTTGACGATACGAAGGTGCCGGCCTCCGGCAGTGCTGTGCGGACGTGGACAAGCTCGATTGCTCGAACGACGGGCAGGTTTTTGGGATTGGGTGCATCCGGTGGGACGGCGCCAGTGACCTCCACAAACTGCATGCCAAGGTAAAACGAAATCCACTGGTGAGATTGCTCTCGGCCATCGGTGACAAATTCGCATCCGACCACGTAGCCCCCGAAAAGCCGGTCGCGGTCGTTCTTATGTTCGCCGCATTTGAAAGTAATCCGATCACCCGGTTTTCCGCCTGCCAGTTCGAAGCGCAGTTGCGCCGAACAGTTTTGCCTGAAGCTGTAAAGATACACGCCCGGTGCTGGCTCTTTGACCGACTCGGGTGTGAACCGCTCGTGAGCGCGGAAAGGAGGCCAATGTTGCCGCGTCAGAGCTGCGCCGGGGGGGTTAACGGCACGCGCTCTCTGCCAGCCGCTGTCGTCGAACCCAACATCGTCCCAGCCGGTAGGATGCTGGCGGGCGTCGAAATCTTCACCTGCATAAATGTGCGAGAAAAGGATTGGGCCTGGGGCGCATCGCCACGAGTCATCAGTGCCAACTCGCTGGACTGTGCCATCAGGGAACTTCAGAACGATCTCGGCGCAGAGCAGCAAAGGTTCTGCGGCTGTGCGCTGCGGGCCATCTTTGTTGTAGCGGCCCTGAGGTGGATTCGGGTTGTGCCAGAATGAATTGGCAAGCATCACGCCCACGCAGTTGGTGCCGATGTGAATCTGGCGGGTGACATCGAAATCGCGGAAGTAGATCGTGTCTTCGTATTGTGACCATGGCTGATTGATTCCGGTGTCCGCAAGGCGCCGTCCGTTGAGGCGCGGGTCATAATCGCCCAAACCAATGATGCGCAGAATCGCGATGTGGGGCTGTGTGTCCACAGTGAACTCCTTGCGGAACAAGGGCAACCGCACGAGCGGGTCGGGAGTTGCAGGGGGCGCAATCCATCGAGCCGCGACAAAAGGGCTCACCGCGCTGATCTCATCGTCTGCGGGAGTGGTTCGGGTTTGTTTAGTCTCCGCCGATAAGGCCAAGAAGACGGCGAGCGCTGAGGCGCTTGTGGTGAGAAATCGGGTTAGCATGTTCATGTCATTTCTTGCCAAGGTTGGAACCGGTGAATGCAGCCATCACCCGTGCTGGCATTTGCCGCCTGCCAGCGGACACAGCCAAGCCCGGTCTCCGCGTCAGACAATGTCCAACAGAACCGGGCACTAAAGGCAGAGCCAAACTTTTTGGTGGCGCTGCAGCTCAGGCCAGCCGGGAGTGCAATGCCATGACGCCGATCGGGCTTGAAACCAAAAGCGCCGGATCGTTCTATTCTTTCTCGCCTTTGAGCAGCTTGACAATGTGCCTGTCGAGGTCCAGCAGTGCGCCGCCGCACGTGGCTGCCTCGACGCGCGCGACCATTTCGGCGGCCCAAGCTTCTTCCTCGACCTGCTCATTGATGAACCATTGCATGAGAACCTGAGCGGGGTAGTCTTTTGCTGCGACCGCCGTCTCATAGACCGCGTTGATACCCTGTGTGTTGCCTTGTTCCATGCTTTGCGCATGTTGGGCGGCCTCCAAAAGCGTCTTGAAATCCTGCTTCGGGGCTGGAATGGCCGTCATTTCCGGAAGCGTGCCGCGGTCGAGCAAATGTTGAGCGATCTTGTTGGCGTGTCCTTGTTCTTCATTTGCTTGTTGTGCAAAAAAGGCGGCGAACCCCTTCAGGTTTTGATCTGTGCACCATAAAGCGAGGGCGCGATAGCTGTGTGCTGCACCGAGTTCGTAATTTAACTGGCGATTCAACTCCGCCAGGACCTTGGCCGGTATCTTTGATTTTGGCATAAACAATTATCGTTTGCCGTATTTATGTCCCAGGAATGGGGTATATGCAAGTGTTGGCGCGCGTATTTTGGGCTCTCATGCATCCGTCGAATAGCGCGCCTGAGAATTTCTGTGCATGGGACCGGATTCGCCGCGCACTTCCGCAATCATGTATCGAAAAACGGATCATCTGCAGGGGAAACAGAGACCATCGGCAATAGACCTGAGACGTGTGATCTGAAACCTGAGACAAGGGCAGGGGGCGATCGCCGGCGGCCAGTGGTCCAACGCCGCTCCAGCGCCACCGCGTGCTCTGGCAAACAGATGCGTCGGCAAATGAATTGATTGAGTAGATACGGCCTGCCACCCACGCACATCCAACAAAGAAGCAAATAGAGTGACAGGCTCGTTGTCAGGGTCTTGCATCCGGATTGCGGCATTGCCTGCAGGTTGTCCCTTGTTCCAATCGCCGGGGGCCGAAGTCTGTTGGGGGAACCCCTCCGATGCCCATATGGGGACAGACACGTTGTTTGCGGCGTCATGCCGATATGGTTCCAGGCACGTTGTTTGCGCCTTGAGAGAAAGCGGCAGCGAGCTGCCGCACTCCAAGCGCTTCGCGCCTACGAGCGCCCACTGCATCCGCGGCAGCGCGTGAAGAACAATCGGGATCAGCGCGCTGTTCCTTGCGATGGGATCCGGTGGATATTTCGCAGCCTGGCTTGGCTCATAGCCCCGAGCAGGGGGCGCAGGAGCCTGGGGGCTGCCTGTCAGGCAAGTTTGGTTTCGACTGCGCCGGGCCGCGAAATATGCGGGGTGAAAGTGTCTGGATTTGAGGATAGGTTGGGCTACATTCTGGCGCGACGATGAAAGCAAGACAGATTCGTGACCGGGTTGAATGGGTGGGAGCAGTTGATTGGAACAGGCGACTGTTCGACGCGCTCATTCCATTGCCTGATGGCACAAGTTACAATGCGTACCTTGTGAGGGGGTCTGAACGGACGGTTCTGATCGACACTGTGGATCCGGCCATGGAGAATGTGTTGGCCGGTCACTTGGCCGATGTGGATCGGGTTGATTACGTGGTTTCAAATCACACCGAGCAAGACCACTCAGGGTCAATCCCTTTTGTTTTGAACAAATACAAGAACGCAGTTGTGCTTTGCACAAAGAAAGCAAGGGAACTCCTTACGGATCACCTCGACATTCAACCGGATCGGATCAGGACGGTCGAGGACGGCGAAACGGTATCGCTTGGCGACAAAACACTACAGTTTGTTCATACTCCATGGGTGCACTGGCCTGAAACCATGGTGACTTATCTCCCCGAAGACCGCATTTTGTTCTCTTGCGATTTCTTGGGTTCACACCTTGCCACTCCGGAGCTGTACGCTGGCAACGATCCACTGGTGATGGAAGCAGCAAAACGGTATTACGCTGAAATCATGATGCCGTTTCGGCCGAGCGTTCGGAAGAACCTTGCCAAAGTGCGCGAGTTGACCTTTGACATTGTTGCGCCCAGTCACGGGCCAATCTACGACCACCCGGAGAATATTCTGTCGGCCTACGCGGACTGGAGTTCGGACCGTGTCTCGAATGAGGTTGTCATGGCATATGTGTCGATGCACGGCAGCACGGAAGCGATGGCGAATCATTTGCTTGCGGCGCTTGTGGAGCGGGGCGTCAAAGTGCACAAGTTCGAACTGACCACAACCGACCTCGGGAAACTTGCAATGGCACTTGTTGATGCAGCGACAGTTGTCGTCGGAACTCCGATCTTGAACGGCGGTGCGCATCCGGTGGCGCTGGCGGCTGCTCATTTGGTCGGCGTTCTGCATCCGAAGCTGAAGTATGGAGCGGTTATCGGGTCTTACGGTTGGAGCACCAAAGGGATTGAGCAAATTGCGGATGCAGTGGCTGGGTTGAAACTGGAGACGCTTGGCACTGTGCTCTGCAAAGGCCGCCCGCGGCAGGAGACGTTCGTGGCTTTGGAAAATCTGGCTGATGTGATTCGGGACAAGCACGCGTCGCTCTGAAATCTCAGAGTTGGGGTTGGTTGTTATGAGTTAACACCCGGGGATCAACATCTGGGGGTGTGGGTGTGGCATTTGCGGCGCTCAATGTGCCGTTTGGTTGCGCCAGAAGGTTTCCCAGCCGTCACCTCGAGCGGGGCGGGGTTGAAGTTCGACTTCAGCCATTAGCAATGCTTCGGCGTCTGGCCCATAGGGCCCCATCAGGACCTTTCGGCCATCAGGTCCGACCAGCAATGAGCAACCTATGCACAATCGTCCGTTCCACGGGCCGGCTGTGATTCGGCCCACGTTGCTGACACCGGCAATCCATAACCGGTAATCGCGGGCAACCGGGGCATAATTCTCGAGCCATAGGCTGCCGTAAGGCTCACGCGAATTGTCGTGGTCGGCAGGCACGGCCCATGCCGAAGGTGACAAAATAATGTGCGCTCCCATCAATCCCAATGTGCGGCTAACGACCTGTCCTCGTGCAAAAGCATCGGCACAGATCATTACCCCGACCGTTCCCAGCGGGGTTTGGGCCACTTTCAGGCTTTTGCCCTGCGCGTAGAGGTCGTGGCCGATTTCCAGTTCGTTGAGTTTCCTGTGAACCAGCAAGACGGCGCCATCCGGCGAAATCAATACAGCGGAGTTGAACACCAGACTATTATCGCGTTCGACAAGTCCTGCACAAACATAGACCCGATTCTTCCTGGCTGCCGCGCGCAGCCTTTCGCAGGATTCACCGCCGGGAACAGCGTCGGCCTCGGCAATCGCAGAAGGATGTGTCCATCCGAGATTCAACGCTTCCGGCAACACTACGATTTCGGCGCCTTTTGCTGTGGCTGCTGCTATGCACATTTCAGCTCTTTCCAGGTTTGAGGCCTTGCATCCCCCTTCGACCAGCATCTGTGCAAGTGCGATCCTCACAATCCGTGGTTCCCGCAAGATTGGATCCTTCATGATCACTTGGTTTCAGCAGTTTCGGCCAGGCTGCGCTTCGGTCAGGACATGCGCCGAGCATTGAGAGAGCACGTTGGGCATCATGGCATAAGGTACCTGCCTGCCCCGACGCCGGAGCCCGGTCAGGCGTGGGGCCTCTTAATGCCCAGCAAGCTGTCTTCGCCTTCGGCGACTTGCGCGCCCTGCCAAATAGTGTTTGCACGTTGCCACTCGTTCCACAAGTCTCGTTGACTTGGCGGCGCCGGTTAATTACGGTGTGACGCAAATGAGGCGCTTGTTGCTAATAGCGGCGGCAGTGATGCTGGGAGTGTTGTTGTGCCCTGTCACGAGTCGGGCTCCGCTTGTTTATCGGCCTGGCGAAGGCTGGACCTACGAGTCTGTTGGCGGGGCCAAGTGGCAACGTGCAAACGCGCGCGATCAATACACTGTTGCGAAAGAAGCTTTCGACAAGAAGCAGATTGGCCTGGCGAAGAAAGCCGCCCGCCGTGTTGTCAAGAGATGGCCGCTGTCCGATTCCGCGCCAGCGGCGCAGTATTTGTTGGGTCGCTGCTACGAGGTGCGCCGCTGGGATGAGCGCGCTTTCAAAGAGTACCAGAAAGCCGTCGAGAAATATCCGAAGATCGAGAATTACGACGAAATCATCAAACGCCAGTTTGCGATTGCGAACCGGTTTTTGGGCGGGCAGTGGTTCAAGCTTCTGGGGGTGATACCGTTTTTCCCTTCGATGGAAAAAACGGTGGACATGTACAACAAGATAATTCGAAACGGTCCATACAGTGAAGTGGCACCGCTGGCCCAGATGAACATTGGCGCCGCGCGGGAGAAACAGCACGATTACCTGCTCGCCGTCAAGGCATACGAAAAGGCCGCCGACACTTATCACGACAACAAGGCAATAGCCGCAGACGCGCTCTATAAAGCCGGGCTTGCATACAAGAAACAGGCGGAAACGGCCGAGTACGACCAGAGCGCTGCTTCACAGGCGATTGGCACGTTCACTGACTTTATCACGCTGTACCCTGACGATCCGCGCGTCGCAGAGGCCCAGAAGATAATCGCTTCTCTCAGAACCGAGCAGGCTCGAGGCGCAATGCAAATAGCCCGTTTCTACGAAAAGAAGCGCAAGTGGGACGGCGCAATGGTCTATTACAACGAAGCAATCGCCAAAGACCCGACTTCTTCGTATGCCGCGCAAGCCCGGGAACGGTTGGACGCGATCAAACGCCGTTTCCCGTCCCGCCAGCAAGCGCTCGAAACAACGAAGCCAATCGCCCCATCAGCACCGTTGTCAGTTCCCGAAAAGCCCTGACTATCCAATCCAGCTTCGTAACATGGCAGAACATTTGCCCGCCACCGCCCAAGATCTCACCGGCAAAAGCCGGGGCTTGTTGGACTGGCGCAGCCTGCGATTCGGTGTTCTGGGGGCGTGTGCAATCCTGTTTGTCACTGCTTGTGCCGGGTACAGGCTCGGCCCTCCGAGCGGGTTGGCCGCGCGCGAAAAAACCGTGTACGTCGCTCCGTTCGTCAACAAGACTCTGGAGCCGAGACTGAGCGAAGCTGTAACGCAGGCTTTGCGAAAGCGGCTTTCCCAGGAAGGCACATTCCGGCTCGTAACACGGGGTGCGGCCGACATCGTGGTTTCCGGGACATTGACGAAATACGACCGGCAAGCGGTCGCTTACGAATACGGAGATGTGATAACCGCGCGTGACTTCGAGGCTTTTGCGACCGCTCATGTGGTGGCCAAGCCGGCAACTGGCGGCGCGCCACTTGTGGACTGTGAGGTGCGCGGTCACGCGACTTTCCGCATCGGAGCGGATCAAACCACATCGGAGAGGCTTGCGTTGCCCGCGTTGGCGGACGATCTCGCGCGCCGGGTTGCCGCCCTGCTAACCGACGGGACTTGGTAAACTCGCCCGGTGTCAGCCCGTCAGCAGCTTTTTGGCGAGGACCGGGGTGGCCGCGGTGCGGCCTCATTTTGGCCCGGAAATCGCACTGTTTGACCATACCGAGACACACAAACCTTGATTCTGGCGAGATTCCCGGGGCCCGCACATTCCTTGGTTTCTTGAAGGCACCCGTTTCGCGGACTGCTCAGGGCATATCGTTATGTTGAAAGGTCCTTCGTATTCGCGAGGTTTTTCAGGCTGCGAGTTTGGTCACTTTCTCCGTATCCGCTTCTCTGGCTGCCAGTAAGGCGGTCACAACAACACGGCCTTTGGGAGTGAGTCGGAATAGGGTGACAGGCTCATTGTTTGGTTGTGGACCCAAATAGAGGGACAGGCACGTTGTTTGGGTTTTGTCCCCTGATTGTGGCGTGGCCTGCGAATTGTCCCTTGTTCCAATCCGCTGTTGCCGAAGTCTGTGGAGGAACCCATCGGATGCGGATATGGGGACAGACACATCGTTTTGGGCGTCACGCCGATATGGGGACAGACACGTTGTTTGGGTGTAGAGACAAAGCGGCGGCAAGCTGCCGCACTGCAAGCGCTTCGCGCCTACCAGCGCCCACTGGATCCGCTGCAGCGCGTGTGAAACCATTGGGATCAGCGCGCTCTTCCTTGCGACGGAGTCGCGAGGCGTATCTCCCAAGGCGGTGGGGCTGACAGCCCGAGCGGGTGCAAGGGCAGGGGCGCTGCCCGTGGGGCAACTTTGGTTTTGACTACGCCGGGCTGGGAAATATGCGGGCGAGCGAGGCCGGGTGACTGCTGAGAGGAGCAATCACTCGCTGATTATAATGGTGCCGAATCTCTGGTGGGGCTTAGCAGGAGCCTCGCCAACTAGAGTTTTGAGATTGCCTCGTCCATGGCGGCGTAGAGTTGCGCCATTGTCTCGGGTGTTTCGTCGCCCATGTTCGAGATGCGGAACGTTGTTCCTTTGATTTTGCCGTAGCCGCCGTCGATCAGGAATCCCATTTCCCGGACCAGCTTTTGGAACTTGGGCACATCTATGACACGGCCCCCGGGCTTGGCGCCGTTGTTGACGCAGGTAAGTGTCATGGACTCGAAACCGGGGTCGGGGAACAGTGTAAAGCCGTGTTTAGCAGCCCAATCTCGAGTGCCTTGCGACGTCTGCCGATGCCGGGCGAACCTGGCATCGAGACCCTCGGCGAAGATTTCTTCGAGTTTCGACGCCAACGCATAGACGTGAGCAATACTCGGGGTGCTGGGTGTCATGTTTTGGTCGGCGTTCTTTCGGAACTCGACGAAATCGAAGTAATACCCGCGGTCCTTCGCTTTTGAAGCTTTCTGAAGAGCTGCCTCCGAGAAAGTGAAGATTGTCAAGCCGGGTGGCAGCGCGAGCGCTTTCTGCGTACCGGCAAGCATGACATCGATTCCCAGAGCGTCGAACTCAATTTTCACCGCGCTCATCGAGCTGACACAATCGATGATGAACATGACATCGGGGTATTTTTTCTTGAGTTCGGCGATTTCTGCCAACGGGCTCATGACGCCGGTGGAGGTTTCGTTGTGAATAACGGTTATGGCATCGAACTCGCCCGTCGCAAGCCGCTTGTCGATTGCGTCGGCGCGGATGGGCGAGCCCCACGGGACCTGCAATGGCTCGGCCTCTTTTCCGCAGCGTTTCGAGACGTCGTACCACTTGTCTGAGAACGCGCCGCACATGCAGTTGAGGACCTTCTTGTGAACGAGGTTGCGGACTGCGCCTTCCATCACGCCCCATGCGGATGATGTACTGAGCATCACAGGCTGGCGCGTGTACAAGAGCGCCTGCAATCGCGGCTGAATGCTCGCGTACAGGTCCTTGAACGCCTGGCTCCGATGGCCGATCATCGGCTGGCAGAATGCCCGGAACGTCTTTTCACTGACTTCGACCGGGCCCGGAATGTGCAACTTTACGTGTCCCATACTTGACGCCGGACAGGTTTCCACAAGGCAGTTATCAAAGCAAGTCGCCGTTTCAAATCCTTGGTTCACGTCAGAGCGCGTTCCATCTGGCGCAAGATTCCGTCGGGCTCACGCACGGCGATATCGGCAATTGCGTCAGCGCGCTCCGGAGTGCTGGCCACGACGTAAATCCGCAGTTCATCGGCATTACCGGACGGGCGCACGTGGGCGACGTCGCCGTTCTGAAACCAGATTCTGACACCATCGATGTAGTTGATGCGGGTTACGGGGCCGAACCCGAGTTTTGGATTGAACAACTCACTCAGAAATGCACGTATCTGCGTGAGTTGGGCCTTGTGTTCAGCAGTCGCCTCAAGGGGTTGATTGTTGAACCCCACGCACTGCGGGTCGCCGTCAACGAAGAACACATCGCAGATTTCAGGTTTCTCCGGGGAAAGCCGATGAACGATGGCGCGCCCTTTGGCACGCGGGAATTGCTTCAGCAGGGCAGCCTTCCCAAAGCGCGGCGGCAGCTTTGCGAAAAGGTCGGAGAGAGAAACACGTTCTTCACGCGCGCGAGTCAGCACGCAAAGTATGGGCAGCACAGCATCGCGCGTTGGCAGCGCTCGAAGCAGGCCGGTGTCGTGGTGAATGTCCGTGCCGACCAGAAAACCGCCGTTTGCTTCGAATCCGCAAACTGCGCGGCAGCCGAGGTCGCGGGCTTGCTCCATGCCAGCGATGACATATGGCGATCCGATTCGTGTTTTGGGTCGTACAACGTGTCTGAGCGGGCCGAGATCGATTGCATCGTTGCAACTGATGGGGACAACGACAGCGTCTGGCTTGAGGAATTCGGCGGTTACCATGCCAACAAGGTCTCCCCCAAAGAACCTGATCCGGCAGGGCACAGTTGGCGAGGAGATTGGCTCCACACCGATTACAAGGGGACGGTCGCTGTCGCCATCGGTTGACACCACGGCATCAATCCGGCCGTGTTTGTACCATGCTTCGGCGGCCAGTTTCTCGATCGTCGCGGCGAGGTGCGCGTCGAAGTTCTCCGTGTCGATCGGCACGAACTGTTCGCTTCGCCCGGCGCGCACCACGTCCGCGCCAAAAGACATGAGGATATCCGCCAGAATTTCCCTGCCAACTGCTGAGTGCTCGTAAACCAACACACGCAATCCGGCGAGGACAGATTCGCACTGGCGCTTGCTCGCCGACCGGGTTGCCGTACCGCACAAGAACTCGTAATAGCGTTGTGCGTAAACTTGCTTCCAATCGGTTTGCGCCTCCGGCAATTCCAGATGCCCGTTCTTGAGCATGCCGTTTGGATTGAACTTTGATTCGGCAAGGGATTCTCCGTACACACGGCGGCGCACTTCCTCAACGCGAGCATTGACAGGCTCTTCATCCTTTTTTCGCAGTTCGCCTTTGGCCGAATAGGTTTTGTAGCCGTTCCGGTCGAACGGGATATGGCTTCCCGTTACCATTATGGAACCGCAGCCGTGGAGAAGACCATAATAGGCAAGAGCGGGAGTTGGGATGGCGCCCAGGTTTACCGGCCGCAATCCGGCATCGGAAACGGCCGCCATAACCGCCTGCGCGATTTCGCCGCGACCACCCTGTTCGGGCACGAACCGGGTCGAGCTGGGCCGTAGATCATGGCCGACATAGAAATTCTGGCCGATACGAATGCCGCCTTCGTCTTTGGGCAGAGCCAGCAGATACTCCAGTTCAGCCAGGGCGTTTATGTACACCTCGAGCTGGGTGAGGTGAACTACTTCGCCCCGCCGCCCGCTGGTGCCGAACTTGAGCTCGACGGGTTGGTATTCGAGACTTGCGCCAAGGCTGCCCGGCGGTGACTTCGTGTGTTGTTCCATCTTATGTCAACTCTTGGAGTGGTTTGTCGGACATCGGCCGCGGCATGGGTGAATGCCTTCAACGCCTGCTGTTGCAGGGCTAGAATCCAGTTGGCCTGTCTTTTCAAGTAATAATGCCGAATTGCGCGGGGCAACGCCACCTCGTTTTGCCTCCTGCACCCCGCGGCCGGTCGAGGTCCGATGATTTGCATTTTCTCCGGCGTACAAGAATCGTCGCGCTTTTTTTAGCGGGTTGGAAAAGAGAAAGGGGGTCGGGAGCGAGGCCGTCTCCGGCCGTATCGACCTGACGCCCTATCTCTGGACCGATTTCGAGCAAGCAAAGTGTGACGACCGCATGTTGACCGCTTGGGAGCGCAAACTACGTGTCTGTCCCCACATGGGTTCCCGGAATGGCGCCCTGAATGGCAATGCTGCTATTGCAACGGTCACTGCAAACCGAGGAATCGCCCGCCCTGGTAGGTCAGGAAAGACATGGCCCATGCAATTGCCCCAAGGCACAAAAGCTCCGCCAGAGCCCATCCGAGGGAATTGGTTTCCCTGAATATTACAACGGCAGTACCGGCGCATTGCAGAGCAATCGCATAGAACACCAACAACGCCAACCCGGTGAGTGTGGTGTAAAGCGGTGTGCCGTCCGACCGTTTCTGTTCACGCAAAGTTTGGACAAGACCCAATCTGTCCTCGTCAGTGTCACCTCCGCTGCCAACGTTGTAAACGACAGCCATTGTACTCACGAAAAGCTCGCGGGCAGCGAAACTGGACAATATGCCAATGCCGATTTTCCAATCGAACCCCAACGGGGCAATGGCAGGCTCGATGAATCGGCCGAGGCGTCCGACAAAACTTCCGCGCAGTCTTTCTCCGGCCAGCTGTTTGTCGAGTTCACGCAGTTTGGCATGGAGTTTCTCTTCATCCAATTGCCGTGGAGCGGGGTTCTCGGCTGCGGCGAGTGCTGTCAGTTGGTGGCGCTGGGTGCGGTAAGAATTCTCGACGGTTGGGTTGCGTGGGTAGGTTGCCAGAAACCAGAGCAGGATGTTAATCCCGAGAATGACCGTGCCAGCCCGCTGAACGAAAAGGCTGGCGCGTTCCCACATGTGCCTGAACAAAGTGCGAATCAGTGGTCTCCGGTACGGAGGCAGCTCGAGAATCATCAGCGGCATGTGCGATTTAAGGAGAGTCTTTTTCGCCAGCCATGCCAGACCCATTGCAACAACAATTCCCAGCGTGTACAACCCCAGCATTACGAGTCCTGGCAACCTGAGCGGGCCGGCAATCTGTTTGTCAGGTATGCACGCTGCTATCAGCAAAGTGTACACGGGAAGCCGCGCAGAACAGCTCATCAGCGGTGCAATGAGGATTGTTACAAGACGATCTTTCGGGTGCTCGATTGTTCGTGCGGCGAGAATGCCGGGCACAGCACAGGCAAACGAACTCAGCAGCGGTATGAAACTCTTGCCGTGTAGTCCCACCTTGCCCATCACGCGGTCCATCAAGAACGCTGCTCTGGCCATGTAACCTGTTTCCTCCAACAACGCGATGAACAGAAACAACAGGCATATCTGTGGCAGAAACACCATCACCGCGCCCACGCCGGCAACCACGCCATCCACCAGCAAGCTTCGAAGGTCCCCCGGCGAAAGCAAACGGCTGATTCCAGACCCGATCCATGCGATTCCGTTTTCGAGAAGATGGGTTGGAATGCGCGCGAGCGTGAAAATGCTCTGGAACATCACCGCCATTACAAAAATGAAAAACAAAGTCCCCCACACCTTGTGCGTCAAAACCCGGTCAAGTTTGTCGCTTGGCGTTTCGGAGAGGCTCAATGTTTCGCAGACGACCAGCTTGTGAATCGCACCGACACACGCGTATCGGGCTTCGATTGCGGCGGTGCGCCAGTCAATCGCTTTTTGTTCCAGTCGTTTGCGTGCGTCCCGGACTTTCTCCCCGAGGTCGGACGATTCACCCGAATCAGCGCGCGGTAAGTACCTTTCGTCTGTCAGTATGAGGACTGCCTCAGCAGCACTAAGACGCGCATTTGATCCCTTTCTCCGGTTCGGGAGCCAACGAGCGATCTGCTCGACCTCCGCTTGAAAATCTGGTGGCAGTTGACAAAGTGCGCGACCGATTGGATGAGCATCCGGATTGATAGAAAAACCGATAATGTGATCACGAAGCTCGGGTACGCCTTCGCGGGAACTTGCGACCATTGGAAAAACAGGAACGCCAAGTTCCCGCGCCAGCCGGGCGCAATCAACCTCGCGGCCGTTTGCCCTTGCCACGTCCATCATGTTCAGGGCGATTACCGTGGGATAACCAAGCTCGATTACCTGGGTGGCAAAATACAGGTTCCGTTCCAGATTCGAAGCGTCCGCCACAAGAACGACCATGTCGGGCGCTGACACATCCTTGCAATGCTGCAGGAGAACGTCCCGGACGATTTGCTCGTCCGGCGATTGGGGGCTGAGACTGTATGCTCCGGGCAAATCGAGAATGGTGACCGGCGGCGCTGTTGAATCGCCAAGCAACCGCCCTTCTTTTCTTTCGACGGTGACACCGGCGTAGTTTGCGACCTTGGCGCGCAACCCGGTTAGCGCATTGAACAGCGTGGTCTTTCCGCAATTGGGGTTGCCGGTGAGCACCACCAGCTTCGGGGCAGGGTTCTGGCGCGAGCCGCGTTGGCGACTTGCTTCTGGCTTGCAAGGTTGGGCGGTTAGCAGATCGGCACTCACCTTAGATTGCGGCGCTGAACGTTGCGTGGCCAACCATCCTCGAGGTTACGGCGTCGTTTCCACCAGAATCCCATCCGCTTCGTGGCGGCGCAGGCTGAGATTGCAACCCCTGAAACGAATTTCCACCGGATCACCCAAGGGCGCAAAACGCACCATCTCGACATGGGTCCCCACAACCAGTCCCAGTTCAAGCAGCCTCGCGCGAACGTCCCCTGGCAAATCCAAGGCCGATACAGTGCCCCCCTTGCCCGCCGGGAGCGCAGTTAATGGTTGGACAGTTGCTTCCGTCATTTCTCACCGGTCTTGCGGGGTTGCAAAGGCTCGACCATGATTGTATCGGCCAGTTTGGCGCTCAGGCCGAGTCGCACGTTGCAAACCCGGCATACGACATTCCTGTCTTGCAACAAGATCCTGATCTGTTGTTCTTCCCTCAAACCCATTTCCCGAAGCCGCCTGCACAGTTCCGGTGCTGCTTGAAGTTCCTTGATTCGAACCAGAGAACCTGGGGCAACCCGACTAAGCGGGCACACAGCCGGGTTGGCCGGCAGTTTCACCGAACACGTCGATTCAACAGTTCTCTGAGTCACGCCGGTCAAAGGTAGGACCGCCAAGCCCCGTACGCAAGAGCTTTGGCGATTGGCGCGCTAACCCGGAAACCACTCCGCCTTACCAGTCAGAGACAACCAAAGCCCCATTTCTGTGAGATTTCCGTGGGCCTGCATGTTTCGCAGCCCGGCGGGGCCGGAACCAAAGTCGCCTGACGGGCAGCGCCCCCGGCCCTTGCACCCCGCGGACGTTCAGACACGCCGGGCTGGGAAATATGCCACGCGACTCCGTCGCAAGGAAGAGCGCGCTGATCCCAATGGTTTCGCACGCGCTGCGGCGGATGCAATGGGCGTTGGCAGGCGCGAAGCGCTTGGAGTGCGGCAGCTTGCTGCCGCTTTGTTACCAGGCGCAACCAACGTGCCTGGAACCGGATCGGCATGAAGCCGCAAACAACGTGTCTGTCCCCATATCGGCCACGCTGGCTATCCAGGCCAACCATTTTTCAATGGCAAGAGTCTGCCCGTCTGCTTAGGGTAACACTCCGATGTTGCCGTCCAAACCGTGGAAAGCCGAATCGTTGATTTGGTTGCTGATGAGCCTGTTTATTGCGCTCGGGTCGGTTGGTTTGGTGGCGTCTTTGGTGGATCAATGGCTCGCAAGTCCGTTGATGGTTTCAGAACGGGACTTGAAAGACTTTGGGAAGTTGGTGTTCAGACTCAAATCGCGCTCTGATGACGTGTCGGCGTATCTGGCTGGCCGGCTTTCTGCGAAATGCAAGAGCGCGATCGATCAGTTCAAAGGCGAACCGAGAGATGTTGATGCTTTGAAACCGCTGTTGGTGGAGGAGCTGAACAAGATCATCGGCGGGCCGCTCATTTATCAGGAAGCGCGCTTTTCAAGAATCCAATTGAGACCCGAAACCAAAAGGTCGCTGGACAGTCGAACCGGCCGATTGCAGTCGAGAAGGTTGAACAGGCTTTTGTTGGAGGACGCATATCCGGAGGAACTGGGAAGAACGGATTTGTCAGACAGCGCTACCGAAGCTCGCCAGGTATGGTTGCAGGTGGGGTTTACTCCTGTTTTCCAAGTAATAACTTTCTTTCTGGTAGGGCGTTTCTTGAAGAAAAACAACATGACATGGGCCGAGGCCTTTGGTTCTGCGACGCGTGGTCTTGGACGGAACGTGCTGTTGGCGATTGGGTCGGTCTTGTTTGTAATGCCAGTTTCTCTGGGGCTGTTGTGGCTGTCGCGCAAGGTGATGGAGTTTTGGGTTCTAACACCGGAATTGCAGACAATGGTGAAAGCCCTTGAATCTGCACAAAGCTGGGACCAATACATTTTGCTGGGCGTGACGGCGATCCTCCTTGCGCCGGCATGGGAAGAATTGGTGTTCCGCGGCATACTGTTCTCCGCAGTGAAACAGGCCGGGTTCCCCCGTCTGGCGTGGATAGGAACATCATTGTTGTTTGCCGCAGTTCATGTGAACCTTGTGACGTTCCTTTCCCTGTTCGCTGTGGGAGCTGTCATGGTGTGGTTGTACCAGCGGACGGAGAACCTTGTTGCGCCGATTTTTGCGCATGCACTGTTTAACGGGGTTAACTTTGCATGGATGATAATTGGCAACTCACATTTTTGAGCCCGGACCGGCATGAACGAACTCGAACTCATTCAAAATCTGATACCCATGTTGCCCACAAACAGCGCAGTTGTGACGGGCGCGGGGGACGATTGTGCAGTGGTGGACGTGGGTTTGCCGGACAAACACTTGCTGTTAAAGACGGACGCGGTTGTCGAAGGCATCCATTTCACCGCAGACGCTGTCGGGTCGGCGGTTGGCCACAAGGCTCTGGGCCGGTGTCTCAGCGATGTCGCTGCCATGGGCGGGGTTCCTTTATGCGCAGTTGTGACCATTGGCTTGCCGAGTGGCTTCGAGTTCGAGCGCGTTCGATCGATTTATGAAGGCATGGCGAACCTTGCCCGGCGCTACGACGTGGCGATCGTTGGAG
The DNA here is from genome assembly GCA_012517065.1 of Verrucomicrobiota bacterium. GTDB lineage: Bacteria > Verrucomicrobiota > Verrucomicrobiia > Limisphaerales > J093 > JAAYVR01. The sequence goes on from JAAYVR010000173.1 coordinate 21,131, forward strand.
GCGAAACCACTGCGAGCCCCGAGCGCGTGTTTATCTCCGTCGCTGTCTTGGGCACGGTTCCAAAGTCGGCTTGCATTCTCAGGTCCGGTGCACAACCAGGCGACGCGATTTTTGTCTCAGGCACGCTTGGCGGGTCAATGGCAGGGAAACATCTCGAGTTTGAACCTCGATTGCGGCAGGGGCAGTGGCTTGCGGCACGAGGCACGGTGCACGCAATGATCGATTTGAGCGATGGATTGGCGACTGACCTTCGGCATCTTCTCGATGCGAGCCACGTTGGAGCCGAATTGCTCGCAGAAGCTATCCCCGTCAGCGAAGTCGCCAAAAAACGCGCAAGACAAACCAGCGATACAAAACTGGCCCCGCTGACGGCGGCCCTGACCGAAGGCGAAGACTTCGAGCTGCTGTTCACCGTTCTGCCATCTGACGCTGTGCCGCTCCTTGATGCATGGAAAGCCGAATTCCCCGAATTGAAACTGAGTTGCATCGGCAAAATTACGGCTGAACACGGCTTGCGCATCCGCGACCGCCGGGGAACACGCCCCTTGGAGGAACATGGTTACATTCATTTCGAATAGCGAAGCCGACACTGTGGCGTTGGGAATTGAGTGGGGGAAAGAGGCTGGGCCCGGCTGGGTGTTTGGGCTGACCGGCCCCTTGGGCGCTGGCAAGACACGCCTTGTCCGAGGGATAGCGCAGGGATTGGATGTGAAATCACGCGTTCGCTCCCCAACTTTCACCCTAGTGCATGAGTACACCGGCGGTAAATGGCCGCTTTTTCACATAGACCTTTACCGCGTTGAAACTATGGACCAATTTGAAAGTGCGGGTCTGGACCAATACCTGTTTTCACCCGAAGGCGTAACAGTGATTGAATGGTTCAACCATTGGCCGGCTGGCGAAAGAGGACCAATGCCGACAAGCCCCGGACATCGCATTCGGCGTGTGGCCATCCAGGTCCTAAACGAAAACGCGCGGCGCATAATGTATGAAGATTCTTGCACTTGAGTTCTCGTCCCGAATACGAGGCGTTGCCGCGGTCGAGATCGGACCGGGTGCACAACCTGCGGCAGTAGCAACTGTTTCAGATGTTGGCAGCAGGGGCACCCGAGCATTTCAACTCATAACAACGGTCTTGAAAAATGCAGCTTGGGAACGCGAGAACGTTGATGCAATCGCCGTCGGCCTCGGACCAGGAAGCTACCACGGCATCCGTGTCGCAATAGCAATCGCCCAGGGCTGGTCTATGGGCAAACAAGTGAGGCTGATCGGCGTGAGCAGTGCCGAAGCGCTGGCGGCGATGCTCGCCTTGAAGGGACAAAAAGAACCTTTCACCGTGGTTATCGACGCGCAACGCGGCGAGTTCTATCGTGCAGACTACACAGTCGAATCGGGCGTTGCCAGAGAAGTCGGTGCTCTACGTCTGGCCAAAGCAGCCGACATCCAGGAGTGTTTGAAGAGCGGCAGAAACCTGTTCGGGCCTGACTTGTCCGGTCGCCTGCCCGGCATCCGCGAAGCATTCCCTGCAGCAACAACCGTCGGTTACCTCGCCGCCAGGCTGCCCCTTGAAACGCCGGGTGCATCGCTGGAGCCGATTTACCTGCGCGAAACGTCTTTCGTCAAAGCGCCACCACCAAGATTCGCATAACAGTCTCACCTGTCCCCGATAAAGTGACAGGCTCGTTGTTTGGGTTTCGCCCCCGGATTGCGGCATGGCTGGCGAATTGTCCTTTGTTGCAATCGGCGGCTGCCGAAGTCTGTGGGGAACCCATCGCATGCTGATATGGGGACAGACACGTTGTTTCTGGTGCGGGAGGCTGCCATTCCTAAAACGGTGCTTGTGTTGGTCTATGGGTGTGGGCCGACAGTTGGCGGGCAATGGCCAGCGAACCTCAACCCACAGTTGAGAAGTTTATCTGAGACTCAGTCTTGGCTGGGCAGTAACGCGCGGAACTACCGCGTGGCGAGAAGAAAAAGTATGGCTGGAACCAAGGACCAGAGTGTGACCACGCCGACGAAGTGAAACACTGTTTTTGGCCTCTTCATGACAAGACTCTCGGTGTTGAGAAATTTCGTCTCAGCTTTACCCGTACACGAACGGCCGCAATATCGCAGAAAACGTGACACAGGCAAGTAAAAATTATTAACAGCCGTCGCTGTCAATTGTCCTATCCTTGGGCGTCATGCACTCCTGCTACTTGGACAAGCCAAAATATTTGACAGCACCGTTGGGCATTCTGGAATCGCTGAGTAGCTTAACTGGCGAAGAGACGTGAGTTGAATTGGCAGAGAAAAGCGTGTCAGCGAACCAGCCAGATTCTAGCGGGGCGAGCACGGTGCCCAAGCCAACGGCAGTCCGGCGGGCGGCATGGCGCTGCATGCCCGGTTAGTCCGAGGCAGGGCTTCGCTAGCCCGCATATTTCATACCCTGAGCAGTCTGCGAAACGGGTGTCTTCAGGCGACCAAGGAATATGCGGGCCCCGGAAATCTCACCGGAATGAAGCTTTGGGTGTCTTGAGCTGGTCAAACGGTGAGATTTCCGGGCTAGCGGATGGGACGAACGCGCGAGGAAAGGAAATCCAGCCACGCACTCATTCCCTCGCCGGTCTTGGCTGAGAGTTCGAAAATGACGGCGTGGTGGCTGATTTTGCGGAGGTTTGCAATTGCGTTTTCGCGGTTCCAGCCAGCCGCGGCTGCGAGGTCGGATTTTGTTATTAGAGCGACATTGGCAGAGTGGAAGAGGGGAGGGTACTTGAGCGGTTTGTCTTCGCCCTCGGTTACTGAGAGAAGGACCACGCGCAGGTTTTCCCCGAGATCGTATGCTGCGGGGCAGACAAGGTTCCCGACGTTTTCAATTATGAGCAGGTCGATCGAATCGAGGTCGAGCTTGGCACATGCCTGCTCGATCATGGCGGCGTCGAGGTGACACACTGTGCCGGTGTTGACCTGCACCGCGGGTATGTTTGCTGCGCGGAGGCGGGCGGCGTCGTTGTCGGTGGCAAGGTCGCCTACTATGACACCGGTCCTGAATCGTCCTGAACTCGCAAGGGCTGTTTGCTGGATGAGTGTTGTCTTGCCCGAGCCGGGGGAGGAGAGGACGTTGATGACGAACACTCCTTTTGCGCGGAAGAAACCTCTGTTGCGTTCGGCGATCCTCTCGTTCTTGGTCAGGAGCGACCTGTTCAGCTCGACGACTTGCCGTTTGCTCTGGTCAGAGTCGTGGAGGGTTGAATCCGCGTGATCGTGGTGATGCGGAGGTTGATGCGGGTGGTCGTGCGGCTCATCGCCATGATGATCTGTACTGGGCACAGCCGTTCCGTGAGCGGTGTCACCCGCTCCGGGTTGGGGGACCGCTTGTTTGCTTTCGCCTAATCCACATCCGCATTCCGTACACATTTCAAGACACCTCCACACTCGCAAGGTCAAGCTCTGTACCACGCCGCAATTCGCTGCTGATTTCGTGGCATTTAGGGCATTCGTTGATGAAATCCTCGCATTCGAACTCCGATTGACATTTCGAGCACCAGCACACAGCCGGGACGCGATCGATTTCGAGCACGGCGCCTTCTGCCGGTGTTCCGCGGCAAACGACATCGAATGCGAACCGGAGTGCATCGGGAACGACGCCGCTCATGGCGCCGACGCGCAACCGGAGTCTGTGAACCCGGCTTGCGCCTGCAGACGCAGCGTAATCCAACGCCATGCGGACCGCTTCCTGCATCAAGCCCACCTCGTGCATTCGAAAACTCCCGTGGTTGTGCGCATGAACTTGTTATGCCGAATTGGACAGCGCTCTTGCAAGCTCGGTTTGACTGGACGCGCGAATCAGCTCGTGTAATGAGTTCCCGTTTGCGTCCATGGTGACGACCGCCGGGAAATCTTTTACTGCGAGTTTCCACATTGCTTCTGGAGCGCCAAATTCATCGAGGAACCAGACGCTTTGCACGGCGGTGACGCATTCTGCCAGCACCTGCGCTGCGCCGCCCACGGCATGGAGATACACGCAACCGTACTGCCTCAAAGCCTCCAACGTTTTGCTGCCCATTCCACCTTTCCCGATGACAGCCCTTAGGCCGAATTTGCGAATGATCTCTGCCTGGTACGGTTCCTCCCGAAAAGATGTGGTCGGGCCGGCAGCAACAATTTGCCATCGGCCGTCGTCTCCGCGAACTGCGACCGGGCCGCAGTGGTAAACGACACCGCCACGCAGGTCCGCTCCGCCGGGCAGATCGCCGCCGGTCGCGAGGTGTTTGTGGACTGCGTCGCGTGCTGTGTACACGATACCGGTGATGGCGACCCTGTCGCCGACGCGCAATTCTCTGACGCGTTCATCGCTCAACGGCGTTTGCAATGGTTTTGGGTTGCTCACAGCGATTTCTGATTCAATAGAGCCACTGTGTGATATGGCCTGTTTGGTCAAGGACAACCCCCTGGCGCCTGAACGCCCAGCACATGTAACTGACGGTGACGAAGTACGATGCCGGCAACCGGTTCAGGGCGCAGGCTTTGGCGGCCAGCAACGTCGTCTTGCCGCCGAAACCCATCGGCCCAATCCCGAGCCCGTTCGCGGATCGCAATATGTCCTCCTCGAAATCGCGAAGGGTCGGATCAGGGTTCGTGTCATCCAAACGGCGGAGGAACTGGGTCTTCGAGTGCTCGTACCCGGTCGCGCGATCACCTCCGATGCAGATGCCGAGGACGCCCGGGGAACATCCTTTTCCTTGGGCTTGAAAGACGGCGTGGAGAACCGCCTTGCGGCATCCTTCGAGGTTTCTGCCCGCGCCCAACCTGGGATCGGGAAGTGAATACTGTGCGCCGACATTTTCGCAGCCGCCGCCTTTGAGCATGAGTTTTATTGTGATGACTGGATCTGAGCCATCTTCGAAATAGAAAGTCGGAGTTCCGGGGCCGACATTGGTGCCGTCGTTGCGGCCGGTGATGGGGTCAACTGAGTTTGGGCGCAAATAACCTTCTGCAGTAGCGGTCGTGACACATCTGCTGGCCAGTCTTCTGAATGCCGTTCGGTCAAATGATGTTGGCGCGGTGACGTAAAACAAGACACTGCCGGTATCCTGGCAAATCGGGCGAGTTCTCGAGCAAGCCAAATCGATGTTGCGGTGGATGGTCTCGAATACCGATGCAGCGAGTGAATCGTTGGCTTCGCAGCTTCTTGCCAATAGAAGCGCCTTCCGCACATCTTGCGGGAGGTCGCAAGATGTGCGGCGGATCAATTCTGTCAATGATTGTTCCAGTGCTTGCACGCCCGGAGGAACCTAGCCCCCGGTCTCCGGGCTGTCAACGAACGCGAGTGCTTTGCCGGCCTTTGGACCCGTCATGGCCAAAGCCACTCCACGGCCAAAGCCATTCCGATCAAGGCACGGCAGCCACTCGCAGGAACAACGTCGAAGGTGCAGCGCTGATATCGAGCGTTCGGCTTGCCACGCCGTCGCGGCCAGCCACATCCTCAATAACCGTGCTCCAGGTGGTGAGGTCGTCGCTGGCCTGGATGCGGTAGTTGTGCTGTGGTGAACCTTCCCATGACAACTTGATCGCCTGCGCGCCCTGGGGGGTAATATCGAGAATCTTGAATGACTTGAAAGGTTGGAGTTCTTCGCCCATAGCCCATTTGGCAGCGCGGACAAACAACACGCGGCCAATTTCGGTAAGGGCAAGGAAAACGCGCCTCGAGCCACCGGACCCTTGTTCGTTCGTGAACATGTGGACCAACCGGACGGAGGCGGGCTGTTCATTGGCCAAGATGCCGCCCACATCTACGACCGCGAAACACGATCTTGATTCGTCATTGTCCAGCACGCCAAGGATCGTCGTACCTGGCGCGGCGTCTGCAACTGCCTGTGTGCACCAGCGGTATTCGTAGTTCTTTTTCCCACCCGGGGCGATATGTGCGTCTTCTTCGGGGTACGGGTCGCGGAAGATTTTGACGCGGCCCTGTGCATCCGTTGGAATGCCTTTCATGATTGGGTGATCAGGAGCGACCACTTTCATGTATTTGGTGGCTGGCGGGGTGCTGGATTCATTGGGGTCGCTGCTGCTTGTGCCGTTGTACATGTAAAGGGACCCCATGCGGGCGGAATTGTTCCCGAGACAAACGTGCTCGCCCATCATGACCGGCACACCATCCGGCGGAGGCGGTGTGTCCGCGGACGCCCCGCTGCCGGACATGATGGCCAGCATCGGGCTCATGTCTGGATTCTGCGGAATGAGGAATTCAGCAGGATCGTGCCCGATATTTGCCGCTGCGGGCCCGAGCAAACGATCCAAGACAATTCGGACACTGTATCCATGGTCGGCAAGTAACGATCCCATTGCCACGTCGCCTGGAGTCACCATCCCGGGCCCTTTTTCATCCGAAACGAATTCGGTTGCGAACTGGGTGTCTTGTTGGTAGCGCGTGCTGATCAAGATCACACCGCCGAAAGCTGAAAGGCTTGTCGAGGTGATCACGGCAAACGCCAGTAGTCCTGTGGGAATGACGTTGGTTTTCATGGGAATTACTCCTGTGGTTGCAGTTACCTGGCTTGAATTCCCGACTCGCGTGGAAGAGACGAGATCGGGTAATCGTTGTGCTGTTTTGAGCTGCCCTCAGCCGTGGGAAGGGTGTCTTCCACAAGCCAGCCCTGCCACGCTACACGTTCCAAGGGCACCATAGCTAGTAGGCTGGTCCTGTGCCGAAATTCCTGTCAAGCTCAAAAGCCTGCAGCCCGTCGTGACGGACCCAGCCGTGACATCGCCGGATCCGCCGGACAATCCGTTGCTGCCGGAGGTTCGATGTTGGCGCGGAAGTGCGAAGCGATTTGGCCCGGAAACCTCAGCGCCTGACCAGACCAAGTCACCCAAAGCTTCATTCCGGTGAGGTTTCCGGGTTCGGATGATCCAAAGCTGGACTTTGATCTGCGTGAAAATACTCTCGCTTGGAAAGATGACGAACCGAAAGAAACTGAACGTCGCCCTGACAATCGCCGGGTCAGACAGCGGCGGGGGCGCGGGCATTCAAGCGGACCTCAAAACGTTTTCGGCCGTTGGTGTGCACGGAACCTCGGCGATTACGTGCATCACAGCCCAGAACCCATCCAGCGTGCGCAGTGTTCAACCCGTGCGACCTGCGATTGTCCGGGACCAGATCGATGCGGTTCTGGACGGGTTCCCGGTGCGCGCGGCAAAGACGGGGATGCTTTACTCGAAGGCCATTATCAAAGCGGTCGCAGCATCTCTCCGAGCGCGCCCGGAATTGCCAGTGGTTGTTGATCCTGTCATGGTGGCAACCAGCGGTGCGCGCCTGCTTCAGCCAAACGCTGTTTGCGTTTTGCAGGATGAACTTCTGCCGTTGGCGGCACTGGTCACGCCGAACGTGCCAGAGGCAGAGATTCTGGCGGGTACTCGAATTCGCACGATAGAGGACTTGCGTGAGGCTGCGTGGGTCATTTACAAGCGTTTTGGGTGTGCGGTGCTGGCAAAGGGGGGACATCTCACGGGCCTGCGCGAAGCAGTCGATTTGTTCACCGACGGCAAGATCGAATTGCTCTTGACGGCGCAATTTGTCCGCGGAGTTTCAACTCACGGGACCGGCTGCACTTATTCAGCGGCGATCACCGCGTGGCTGGCGCGAGGGCATGACCTGACCCGTGCTGTGATTTCTGCCAAGGACCACATAACAGTTGCCATTGCCGGATCGCGGAAAGCGGGTGAGCACAGCGTGCTTTCGTGGGATTTTTCTGGGATCAGATAAAGTCGGGCGCGCGATCAGGTGGGGGAGACGGTTGGCGGGGCTGGCTGGTCAACGAGCCGGTACCAATTGTCGCGTTGCCGGGGTTCGTAACCGAGGTCGCAAATCAATCTGTGCATGTCGGTGACGCTCATTCGGTATTTGGCGCCGGCTTTGGCGACGACGTTTTCTTCTATCATGATGCTGCCGAGGTCGTTTGCGCCGAATTTCAGTGCGATCTGCCCGACCTCGGGCCCCTGCGTGACCCACGAGCTTTGAACATTCTCGAAATTGTCGAGGTAAATCCGGCTGAGCGCTTGAGTGCGGAGGTATTCGTGCGCACCGGCAGGCGGCAATTGCAGGCGCGTGTTTGCGGGCTGGAAAGTCCAGCAAATGAAAGCTGTGAACCCTTTGGTCTTGTCCTGTTGTTGCCTGACCCGCTCCAAGTGCAAAAGGCGGTCATCGATGGTTTCAATGTGCCCGAACATCATGGTTGCCGAGGTGTTCAGTCCGAGCCTGTGTGCAGTGTCCATGACCTCGAACCACTGATCTGCGGTGGCCTTGCCGGGAGACAGTTGAGATCGAATCCGATCAACCAGAATCTCGGCGCCGCCGCCGGGAATCGAGCCGAGCCCAGCGCATTTAAAAAGGCTGATCAAGTCTGCGATCGCGATTTTGTACAATCTGCTCAGATGGACGATCTCATTTGGGCTGAAACCGTGGATGTTAATCTGAGGGAAACGGCTCTTGATATGAGACAGCATGTCCACATACCACTCGAGGCGCAACTTGGGATGATGCCCGCCTTGCAGAAGAATCTGCGTTCCGCCGAGAGCGATTGTCTCCTCGATTTTCCGGTCCAGCTCATCAAAAGTGATGACATAGGCATCAGGGTCTGTTTCGCGTCTGTAGAACGCGCAGAATTTACAGCCAATTGCGCAGATGTTCGTGTAGTTGATGTTTCGATCGACGATGTAGGTTACGATGCGGTTGCCATGTCCGCCATAAGCGGCTCTCTTGGCCAAAGTGCGCCTTCGGTGGGCGAGGATGCCGAGCTCGTTTAATGAACACCCGTAAAGCAGTCGTGCTTCGGCCGTGCTTATTCGATGGCCGTCCCACACCTTTTGAAACAAGTCGTCCAGCGCAGACATGGCGGCTTAATCTGTACACGGCAGCATCGCAAAGGCGGGGCGGTCCCTCAAGTCGATCGTTCACCAACCCGGATATGGGGACAGACACATAGTTTCTGCCTCCCAAACCGGTGAACCGTGGGGCTCCGGGTTTTCGTGATCGAAACCGGTGCGAGATTGGTCGTCGGGTTGATGCGGCCGAGGACGGCCGCGCTCCCGACGCGATCGCTTCGTCCAATGCGTTGGCAGGAGCGCGGGCATTCTTGCCCGCCCCCAGCCGGTGAACGTTCGGGAATCGGATCCGCGTGAGTGAAACTGGTGTACGATCGGTCGCCGGGTTGATGCGGCCGAGGACGGCCGCGCTCCCGACGCGATCGCTTCGTCCAATGCGTTGGCTGGAGCGCGGTGATTTTTCCGCGCGCGTTGGCTGGTCTGAGCCATAACTTGACCCAGAACCAGTGGAGGATTATATACTCACACAACCGGATGTTTGAGGCACGCGTGCAACTGGGATGTGCCGTTGGATCCCATGTGTGCTCAGCATCCGAGTCGATCTATAACAGATTGTGACAGCGGCGTTCAGTTTCCGGGGAGCCAACCGGTTCGCGACAGGTCGTGTCGCGGACAGGAGCTGAGAGGGCAGCAGTTGAACCCTGCCGACCCGTTGAACCTGACCCAGGCAATGCTGGCGTAGGGAGAACAAAGTGTGAACTGCTGAGGGTTTCAGCCCCCACTTCATGTTTTCCCACCGGCTTTAGTGCCACTGAAAACTGCATTTCGGTTGCAGCGACCCGGGATGCGGCGCAACAGAGTTGTTGGAGAATTTGCCAAATCGGTTGGCTTGTGAACAAGGCACCAGATCGATGCGGCTTGCAGGCTGCCTAAAGAAATGAATGATCGCAAGACTGTTGATCAGGAACACAGGAACCCGATGACGGGTGCTTCGAAACGCATCTACGTGCAAGGCCGCTTGCACCCGTTTTTGCGGGTGCCGATGCGTGAAATAGCCCTTACGCCAACCCGCCTTCCGGACGGAAAACTCAGGACCAATCCACCCGTTGTCGTCTATGACACAAGCGGTCCATGGGGAGACCCGCAATTCCACGGAAACCCAAGCGTGGGATTGGCGCCGTTGAGGCTGGGATGGATTCTGGCACGGGGTGATGTGATTGAAATCAAGCAGGAGAACTCGGGCCGGGACGAAACTCGGCTTTCGGGTGTCCCGGAACATGCGCCGGTCGGAAGTCCATCTGTTGTTGGACAGCGTGCCTTGCCGCGGGCCAGTAACAGGCGCACGTTGCGTGCGAAACCCGGCTGCCGTGTAACTCAACTTGAATATGCGCGGCGCGGCGTTGTAACGCCTGAAATGGAGTTTGCCGCGATCCGGGAGAACCAGGGATTGGAGTTGTTGGACGAACAGTCTGGAAACAGAGTTGATCAGGCGCTGGAAGTCGGCGCTGGAACCGAGCGCGATTCGCTTGGAACGCGACTCTCACAGGAGTCGTTGCCGGTGGTGTTCAGGAGCTTTCCGCGGCCATTGCCCGCGCGTATCACGCCTGAGTTTGTGCGGGACGAGGTCGCTGCTGGGCGGGCCATTATCCCGGCAAACATTAATCATCCTGAACTGGAGCCGATGGTCATTGGGCGCAGCTTTCTTGTTAAGATCAACGCGAACATAGGCAACAGCGCCGTGGCATCGTCGGTTGATGACGAGGTCGCAAAAATGCGCTGGGCAATCCAATGCGGTGCCGACACCGTCATGGACCTTTCGACAGGCCGCGACATCCGTGCCACACGCGAATGGATTCTGCGGAATTCTCCCGTCCCGGTCGGGACGGTCCCGATTTACGAAGCGCTCGAAAAAGTTGGGGGTAACCCCGAAGACCTCACTTGGGAAATCTTTCGTGACACGCTCATTGAACAGGCAGAACAGGGTGTGGACTATGTGACGATCCACGCCGGAGTCTTGTTGAGGTTCATTCCTCTGACAGCGCGGCGCGTGACAGGCATTGTGAGCCGCGGTGGCAGTATCATGGCCAAATGGTGCCTTGCGCACCACGAAGAGAATTTCCTCTACACGCATTGGGACGAGCTGTGCGAAATCTGCGCCGCATACGACGTCGCGTTCAGCATCGGGGACGGTTTACGACCGGGTTCAATCGCGGACGCCAATGACGAGGCACAGTTCGCAGAACTCCAAGTCCAAGGTGAACTTACCGAACGCGCATGGAAACATGGAGTGCAGGTGATGAACGAAGGGCCTGGCCACGTGCCCATTCACCTCATCGAGGAAAACATGCTCAAGCAACTCGAATGGTGCCACGAAGCGCCGTTCTACACGCTCGGCCCGGTGACGACGGACATTGCCCCGGGGCATGATCACATTACGAGCGCCATCGGAGCAGCGCTCATCGGATGGTATGGCGCGGCGCTTCTCTGCTACGTGACCCCAAAGGAACATCTTGGCCTTCCAACCCCGAAAGACGTCAAAGAAGGTGTAATCGCATACAAAATCGCCGCTCATGCGGCGGACCTTGCGAAAGGTCATCCCGGCGCCAGGTATCGCGACAACGCGCTGAGTCAGGCACGATTCGAGTTCAGGTGGGAAGACCAGTTCAACCTTGGATTGGACCCTGAGACTGCGCGGCAATTCCACGACGAAACACTTCCACAAGAAGGCTCGAAACTCGCCCATTTTTGTTCGATGTGTGGCCCGCAATTCTGCGCAATGAAGATCACCGAAGAAGTTCGCAATTACGCTGCTGCCCACGGCATGGCTGAGAAAGAAGCAATTCAGAACGGCCTCAAAGCAAAGGCAAAGGAATTCCGAGAAGGCGGGTCGGAGGTTTACGTAAAAAGGACAAACTGAGAAGCGCGCTGTCTCGGTGTGTCGCACCATTGCGCATGTTCGGCAAGATTCGCAGCCGTGCATTCTGGATTGACTGTTTGAAGGGACTGAGATGAATCTTTGTCATGCGCAACAACCATACTTCTCGAATGTCACACAGTTTGCACTCCACGTCTTTATCGATTCGATCCAAACGCGAGTTTGGTTTTGTCAAAACACCGCTGGTCTTTGTGATTGCACTTTGGCTGGCATTGGCGGCCCAGTCGGTTCTCAACGCCGACGTGCGGTTGCCGGCGGTGTTCAGCGACCACATGGTTCTGCAACAGGGTATTCCGGTCACGGTCTGGGGTTGGGCCGACAACGGCGAACGCGTCACAGTCGAGTTTCGAAATCAGAAGGTGGCCACTGTCGCCGCGGACGGAAAATGGCGGGTGCGCCTCAAGCCCCTGCGTGCAGGTGGACCTGACCGTTTCACTGTGACGGGGAAAAACCAGATCACACTCGAAGACGTGCTTGTGGGCGAGGTCTGGGTTTGCAGTGGCCAGTCAAACATGGAATGGCCATTGAGGGCGGCTTACAATTCCAAGCCTGACATTGACTCTTCCGAAAACCCGAACTTGCGGCTGTTCACCGTGCCAAAGCTCAGAGCGCTGGCGCCCATGGATGACGTGAACAGCAAATGGCAGAGATGCGGGCCCGAAACGGTGCCGGGCTTCTCTGCGGTTGCGTACTATTTTGGCCGTGCTTTGCAACGCGATCGGCAAGTTCCTGTTGGCCTGATCCACACTTCATGGGGTGGGTCACCGGCCGAAGTGTGGATGAGTTACGACGTTCTAGCCAACGATCCGGAGTGGAAGCGTGATATCCTTGGGCCGTACCCCGCCGCCCGAATGAATTACGAGAACGCGCTTGCACAATGGCAGAAGGAAAAAGCCGAAGCCGAGGCTGCGGGCAAGAAGTTCGAAAAAGGCCGTCCATGGGAGCCATGGCGCCCGACCGAGTTGTACAATGGCATGATAGCGCCTCTGATCCCGTACGCGATATGCGGCGCGATCTGGTACCAGGGCGAATCCAACGCGGGGCGCGCCTTTCAATATCGGCGTTTGTTTGCGGACATGATTCGCAATTGGCGGCGGGACTGGGACCAGGGCGATTTCACTTTCCTCGCGGTCCAGTTGGCGCCGTGGGACAAAAATCGCAAGCGGCCGATCAGCGAAATCACCGCTGCGCCTACCGACAGTGATTGGGCAGAGCTGCGTGAAGCACAGTGCATTGTGGCCGAAACATTGCCAAAGGTTGGCATTGCGGTAATCACAGATGTAGGTGACAAGGATGACATACACCCGACGAAGAAAGTGCCGGTTGGTGAGCGGCTCGCGTTGGCGGCCCGCGTCATCGCGTACGGAGAACGAATAAACGGACTGAGCCCTGTCTATGATTCCGTTCAATTCCAGGGCGGCAAAGCCATAGTCCAGTTCAAGAGAGTCGGCAGCGGTCTCGAAGCCCGCGGTGGAGAGTTGACCGGGTTCGCAATCGCAGGTCCAGACCGCAAGTTTGTCTGGGCAAAAGCGGAGATAGTCGGACGCGACAAAGTGGCAGTAAACAGTCCGGAGGTGCCAAATCCTGTGGCTGTGCGGTATGGCTGGGCGGATTATCCCGTCGTGAATCTCTGGAGCAAAGACGGGTTGCCTGCGTCGCCATTCCGGACCGACGATTTTCCGATGGTTACCGCGCCGAAGAAGTAGCGGTGTTGTCCGAAGCTCTTTTCGGAGGAACGAGCCCCCGGCGCGGCAGAACCCGCGCCGGCGGCAGAGACGATGCATCGTTTCCTTATGAATGTTGAACTTGAGAATCACACCTCATCACAGGTGCAAACGCCGGCCTCTGTCACCCGGCGTCGGTTTGTTCGCAATTTGATCGGCGCGACCGCCGCTGTGGGAGCGCTTGGACCTTTTGGTGCACAAGCGCTCGCACGCGACCCGATTTCGCGGAGAGGCAAGCCGCGTTTGCTTCTGAGCCTTGCGGCATATTCGTTCCGCGATCGCCTGACCAGCACGGACGCGGCCAAGCGGATGACTTTGTTCGATTTCATCGACTTTTGCGCCGATCACGGCTGCCATGGAACAGAACTAACCAGTTACTACTTCGAGAAGAACTTTGGAACCGATTACCTTGTCGAGCTGAAACGGCGTGCGTTCCTGCGCGGGCTGGCCATTAGCGGGACCGCCGTTGGCAACAATTTTGCGCAACCAGACGGACCCGACCTCGATCGAGAAATCAGTGAAACGAAGCGCTGGATCGACACCGCTGCTTTTCTTGGCGCGCCGCATATCAGGGTGTTTGCTGGGACCCCCCGCGGCGGCTTAGACCAAGCCGCGGCCAAACGCCAATGCATAAAAGCATTGGAAATCTGCGGTGAGTATGCTGCAACCAAGGGTGTTTGGCTCGGATTGGAAAACCACGGCGGCATCGTCTCGGAGGTTTCGGACCTTTTGGACATCATCCGCGCGGTCTCCAATCCATGGGTGGGTGTGAATCTGGACACGGGCAATTTTTACGGCCTGGCTGATCCGTACGATGACATGGCACGGCTTGCCCCGTACGCGGTAAATGTCCAGCTCAAGGTCGAGATCAATCGCCGCGGAAAAGGCAAGGAACAGACCGATCTCATGCGGGTGATCAAGATTCTCTCGGAGGCCAACTATCAGGGTTATGTGGCGCTCGAGTACGAAGCTGCCGAAGACCCGATGATTGCCGTGCCGGAGTGGCTTGCGCGGATGCGCGAAGCGTTTGCCGCAACGCCGCGCTGAGCGGTTAGCCAGCCCGCATGTTTCTCAGCCTGGAGTAGCCGGAACCAAAGTCGCCTGACGGGCAGTGCCCCGGCACCTGCGTCCTCTCGGACTGTCAACCACGCCGGGCTGTGAAATTTCTGCCGCGACTCCCTCGCTGGGAAAAGCGCCCCGATCAAGCCCCCACTGGAAGCAGCGCTGCCAGAGTAACTCCCGACCAAATCCAACTCTTCCGCCCAAAGCCCAGACTTTAATAGCCGCGGGTGTTAAAACGTTGCTGTGATAGTCCGGGCTTTCAGCCCTTGAATTGTGGAAAGTGACCTCGATATAGCCCGTGTCGTGGGGCTTCACCCCACGCTGGTGTGGACCGCACCCTTGGCGCTTCGATGAGCGACCAAAACAATCGCGTTACGGATGGCAGAATAGTTGATTGTTTCAGCCACGAACGCACCTGACTGCGTTCCAGACCGTTGGTGTTCGTGTACCACTAACTCGAGGGCCGAAGGCCCGACCCAATACCAGCCTGGGCCATCGGCCCAGGTGACAGGCCCAAAATCAAATAAGGGCTGAAGGCCCGCATCATGCACGTTTCCAGACGGTTAACTGTTTGAGAACGTCCAACGTGCAACGTACAACGTCCAACGTTCAACGGGATTACTGCTCGATGAATGCTCGTTTCAAAGCCGCCGAAAGGCGGGACTCTAACCGCCGTGGGCGCAGCATCGCCCGATGTGCCGAACAACCTATCGCCGTTCGAGTTCGGCGTTTACGCAGAAATGAGAAGACTGTCTGTCACAGCTACTGAGCGCCAACGACCGCACCCCTGCCGCCCATGCAACCTTGCATGAGGCAGGGCGGGCGCTCCGCGCACACCACAAACACTGTGTCTGTCCCCATATCTGCCCCCGAATTGCGGCATGGCCGGCGAAATGTCCCTTGTTCCAATCGGCGACTGCAGAAGTTTGCGGAGGCCCCCTCGGATGCCGATATGGGGACAGACACATAGTTTTCGGCCTCATGCCGATATGGTTCCAGGGACGTTGTTTGCGCCCGGAAAGAAAGCGGCAGCAAGCTGCCGCACTCCAAGCGCTTCGCGCCTACCAACGCCCAGTGCATCCGCGGCAGCGCGTGAAATACCATTGGGATCAGCGCGCTCTTCCTTGCGACGGAGTCGCAGGGCATATTTCGCAGCCCGGCGTGGCTGACAGCCACAGGGGGGCAAGAGCCGGGGGGCGTTGCCCGTCAGGCGACTTCGGTTCCGGCCACGCCGGACTGGGAAATCTGCGGATAACCGCGCAAGGTGGTGAAAAATCCCCAATCCGACGAAGTCCCAAAGTGGGTCGTTGCATCAAGCTTTGACGGTAAGACAATGCCACCCCGCGTGACATGAGCGTCGTTATTTTCTGGCTAACAGGCAATTGCGTAACAGGCGCGGCTGCATGACCGTTTCGTGTTAGATCAAGAGGGCAGGGTCGCAGAACCGGCATGGACAGTGCTTTGAAAAGAAGGGTCTAGTGTCGTTTGCACTTGCCCCGGCTTCCCCGAGTGCGGGAACCGAATGGAATGCGTGAGCATGGCGGCTTGGTTTGCAAGCGCTCTCAACGCGGGAGATGGCGAGTGCGCGGATGTATGTTTTTGCGCAGGAAACAAATGTTGGAGGAATTGAATATGTCGAAGGCGAATACGGTTGTTTTGCTGGGGAGTTTGTTGAGTTTTGGGTGGTTGGCCGTTGCTGATGACGGGGGGACTCCACCAACGCCGCCGGTCCCGGAGCCAGTCGTCAAGCCAATTGTTGAAATACTGGCGACGGATCCGACGGGTCTTACTGACGCAAGCACGGCCGCTTTCACCGTGGTTCGTACGGAGCCTTTTGATGCAGCGCTGGAACTGAAATACACGATTGCAGGCAGCGGGGAAAACGGCGTTGATTACACTGGCCCTGACGGAAGTCCACTGACAGGCGCTGTTGAAATCCCGGCCGGTTTTGCCGCAACTGATATTGTCATTGTACCGAAGGTCAATCCGGCCAACCGCGGAAACAAGACGGTGGTTCTGACGATCCAGGCCAATGACAATTACGTGGTTGGCCGTCATGCCAAAGCTACAGTTAGGCTGATTGATGATGTTTACAATGACAACCCGCCGGCGGTGTCGCTAAAAGTTTCGGGCGGGACTGTTGGCGACGACGGTGTTCCGGTGTTCGAACTGCCCGCCACGGTCAAACTGACCGCAGAAGCAACAGACACCGACGATGCCGTGGTGAAAGTCAGTTTCTACGCCGACGACCATTTCCTTGGAGCTGACACGGAAGCGCCTTTTGAGTTCGATTGGGTGAACCCGCGTCCTGGCACCTACGATCTTTTCGCTCGAGCCGTGGATCAATTCGGCAAATCCACACTCTCAGAAGCGGTCAAGATTGTTGTCAAAGCCACCTTACCAAGCGTCAAGATAACCAGCCCGACGGAAAAATCTGTCCCAGCAGGATCGGACGTCAAAGTTGCCGCGGAAGTGACGGCGGGTTCGGGCGCGATTGCGAAGGTGGAGTTTTATGCCGACAACAAGTTGCTGAAAGAGTTTACGGCGGGTCCTTATGAGGCGACCTTGGAAGACGTTCGACCTGGAGTGCACAAGATCAGAGTGCGCGTTACAGACGAACTCGGTTTGAGCGCAACAGAGACGTTTGTGTTCAGGGCTGTGAACCGGCCGCCGGTGGTTGTGATTGTTTCGCCGAAGAGCGGCGACACATTCAAAGCGGGTTCTACGATCGAATTGGTGGCCGAGGTTACCGATCCCGATGATAATGCCATCGATCACGTGACTTTTTATGCGAACGGCAGGACGATTGGCACCGTCAAGGAACCGCAGGATTCGAAGTTCACTTGCAAATGGGAGAACGTGTCACGGGGCATGTACCTGATTTACGCGAGCGCTACTGATGAGTTTGGAGCACGGGCGGTTAGCAAACCGGTAAAGATAACGGTGACAAGATAGGTATCTTTTTTCCTGGGAAATTGGGTTCCGGATTGCAGCCGGGCGCCGCGTGGGACCGCGCGGCGCCCGAGCTTGTTTCCAGAGTTGATCTTGCTCCTCAGATCCGCCTGCCGGTTCGGTCCTCTGTCAAACGCGCTCGCATTTCCTCCTCGATCATTTCTGCCTCTTTTTTGCCGACGAGGAAGTAATAGATGAGGTTTGCAAGGCCGAGGCCAATTGGGATCAGGCCGTACCATGCGACGTCGCTGTTTCCGACGCCGACGAAAGCGCCTGAAAGAACAGGCTTGCGGAGAAGGGAGGAAATGCCCATGGATAGGGGCCTGTGAATACTGACAATTCTACAGGAATTCCGGGCGATTCGAATGGCGCTGTGCCGGTTGCGATCGTCGGTGCGTCGGGTTATTCGGGCGAGGAGCTTGTTCGGCTGTTGTTGAGGCACCCGAAAGTTGAGCTCGTCGCTGTCACGTCGAGGCAATTCGCAGGCCAGACATTGGCGCAGGTGTTTCCAAAATTCGCCGGTTATCGTGCGGCGCGTGAACTGCGGTTTGTCGAGCCGAACATTGAATTGCTGGCGCGGAACGCGCGTTTTGTGTTTTTGGCTCTGCCGCATGGAGTGGCTGCCGAGTTTGCAGTGCCGCTGCTGAAACAAGGCTGTCGAATCATTGATCTGAGCGCCGATTTTCGTTTGCGTGACGCAGCGGTTTACCGGGAGTTTTACGGGCACGATCATCCGGCGCCCGAGCTGCTTCAGAGTGCGGTGTATGGATTGCCTGAAGTGTACCGGCGAGAAATAAAGGAAGCTCTCCTTGTGGCATCGCCGGGGTGTTATCCAACGAGCATCCTGCTCCCGGTGCTGCCTTTGTTGCGGGAACGGCTGATCAAACCGCAGTCCATAATTGCCACCTCGCTGAGCGGTGTGAGCGGCGCAGGCCGAAAAGCCGAGCTTGATTATCTCTTTGTCGAGTGCAACGAGAGCCTTCGCGCCTATGGAATACCCAAACACAGGCATTTGTCCGAGATTGAACAGGAGCTGTCGATTGCAGCAGGTGTCGCGGTCGTAATCCAGTTCACGCCGCATCTGGTTCCTGTGAATCGGGGCATTTTGACGACGCTATGCATGGAGCCGGAACGGGCGCTGTCCGGTGCGGGTAATACGGCTGAAGCAGTTGCAATGGTCGGCGCTTGCTTCAAGCGGGCATACGGGGCCGAACCGTTCGTCCGGCTCATGGACGACAAGCGGCTGCCGGACACCAAGAACGTGGTGGGAACAAACTACATCGACATCGGCTGGCGATTTGATCCGCGCACGCGCCGCTTACTCGTGATCAGCGCTGAGGACAATTTGGTCAAAGGCGCCAGCGGTCAAGCGGTGCAGTCGTTCAATTTGATGAACGGTTTTGACGAGACCCTTGGGTTGGTGTGAGCCGCGGGTGTTTGGAGGCTTCAAGGGCCAGTGGGCGACCGGCCTGGCTTCACAGACGCAATTTGTTTCTGTACGTAAGACTCGGCTCGTTGTTTGGGTATTGTCCCCTGATTACGGCGTGGCCCGCAAATTGCCCCTTGTTCCAATCCGCGGCTGCCGAAGTCTGCGGAGGAACACCTCGGATGCAGATATGGGGACAGACACTTTGTTTGCCGCGTGCGCTGAGCGCCCGCCCTGGCTTACGCACGATTATATGAACTGCAGGGAGCGACACCCTTCCTTGGCGCCCTGCCTTGGTGCCGGAGCTGTGACAGATAGTTTTCTCATTTCCGCGTACGCCGGGCTGGGAAACATGCTGACCAGCGTCTTGGACCACGGGGGGCATCCTCAGATCAAGCCCAGCAAAGTGTGCCTGAATCCTCGGTTTTGATATTCCATTTTTCCAGCAGCCTTGATGGCAATTCTTTCAGAAATCTCGAGGGCCGTTGCATGAAATCAGCCGGGTTTGTAGCGAAGGTGCGCATGAGCGGATAGGTCAGATACAGCTCATTACGTGCGCGTGTGATGGCCACATAAAAGAGCCGCCGTTCTTCCTCCTCGCCGTCGGGTGCTTCCACAGCCCGAATCGAGGGGAACATGCCGTCACAAAGCATGATGATGAAGACCACGTCGAACTCGAGTCCTTTGGCTTGGTGGACGGTTGAGAGGCGCAACCGTTCTTCTGTTTCTGAGGGCGCAGTTGTTTCCTCTGATTCCACGCTGCTGAGCAATGCAAGTTGGGTGAGGAAATCAGTGAGCGTTGGGAATTGCGCGGCGTAGAGTGCAAGCTGTTCAAGGTCTTCCAGTCTGAGCCGATGATTGTCGTAGTTGGCTTCGAGGTATTCTTCGTAACCGCACCTGAGGACGAGCTGAATCATTTTTGCAGCCGAACCGCCGGTTTCGGGCGACTCGAGCTCGGCGAAGGTTTTGACCAGCGGTGCCCATGATGCCGCGGCTTTGGATGGGAGGACTGAAGCAATGGCTTGCAATGCGGCAGCGACTTTGGTTGCTGGGGCGGTACTGGTGCCGGATTCGGGGGGCGCTGTTTTAGAACTTTCTGTCGTGGCTTTGGAATGTGGTTGGCTGGGTGTGTCAGAGCTGTCGGTCTGTTGTGCCGTAGGCTGGATTGCGACAGTCTCCTTTCCGCTGAGGACCGGCAGATACCGTCGCCACAGTTTCTCAGCCGCCTTCGGGCCGATGCCGGGAAGCATTCGCACAATTCGTTTGAACGACAGCTCGTCCGAAGGATTGCACACGAGCCTGAGGTAGGCAGTGACGTCTTTTATGTGCGCTTGTTCGAAAAACTTTATTCCGCTTGTTATTGTGAACGGGATGTTGCGGCGGGTCAGTTCAAGTTGGAGTTCCATGGCATGAAAGTGAGAGCGATAGAGCACGGCCATTTTTGAAAGGCTCGTGCCTTCTTCGCGCAACTCCAAGATGCGTTGGGCGACAAACACAGCCTGAGTCGATGCGTCGGCACAAACGACCAACGCCGGTTTTGGTCCGGACTTGCGGACCGGGGTGAGGCGTTTGGAGTATCCTTTGGTGTTGGCGGCTATCGCAGCGTTTGCCAGGGCGAGAATCTCCGGCGTGCTGCGGTAGTTGGTTTCGATCTTGTAGATTTTCGCGTCGGGATAGCGTTCCGGAAACTTGAGGATGTTGAGGTAATTGGCACCGCGCCAGGCGTAGATGCTTTGAGAGTCGTCGCCTACAGCCATTACATTGTGATGGCGGGCAGCAAGCAGATCGATGATGTCGCTCTGCAGTTTGTTTGTGTCCTGATACTCATCGACGAGGATGAACTGGAACCGGCGCTGATAGTGCTCGAGAACATCCGGGTGTTCGCTCAGGAGCCGCAGCCACAGAACCAACAGATCGTCGAAATCCATGACACCATTTTGTCGTTTGCGATCGGCATAGCGTTTCAGGAGGTCTTCAATTTGTGGGGCGAGCGACTCGAATTGGCCGAAGTATCGTACAAGGACATCGCGTATTGAGCTGCAGGTGTTTGCGCACAACGAGAAAATCTCGACAAGAGCGTCTGCTTTGGGAAAGCGAGTTGCCTTGACGTCTATGTTGGCCTCGCCAAGGCAGGCGTTTATCAGCTCTTTGGCGTCTTCGCGGTCCAGTATGGTGAAGTTGGCAGGGTAACCAATCAGATTGGCATGCCGATGGAGAATCCGGTTCCCGATCGAATGGAACGTTCCACCCCAGAGGTCGGAAAGTTCGCTGCCGAGCAGATCAGCAACGCGCCGCATCATTTCGTGAGCGGCTTTGTTTGTGAACGTCAGCAAAAGAATGTGTCTCGGTGGAACCCCTTGCTCGATCAAGAATGCGACGCGATAGGTCAGAGTGCGCGTCTTGCCCGCGCCTGCGCCCGCTATGACGAGCGATGGGCCGGGCAAAGCTGTCACAGCAGCCAGTTGCTGCGGGTTCAGCTCGCCAGCGTAGTCGATATGCAGATCGACCGCAGGCCTGAAATTGTGCAGTATGTAGTCGCGCGACACAGGCCAAATTGAAAAGTCAAGTTGCTCGCAAAAAAAGCAAAATCCTAACCCTGAAATCTCACCGGCCACACTTTCGGATATACCCATGCCTTTACTCCGGTGAGATTTCCGGGCTAAAGGCGGGACTCTAACCTGCCGCGGGCGTAGCATCGCCCAAAGTACGGTACGACCGATCGCCGTTAAACTTCCGCGTTTTCGCGGAACCGAGAACACTGTCTGTCACACCTCAGGGGTGCTGAGGACGGCGCCTTGGCGTTCACGGAATCGTGCGTGAGGCACAGCGGGCGCTCCGCGCACACCACAAACAACGTGTCTGTCACTCTATTTGCGTCTTTTTTGGCTGTGCGTCGGTGGCAAGCGGCATGCGCTGAATCAATTCATTTGCCGGTGCATTCGTTTGCAAATGGTGGAAGTGGCCGCGGATCGGCCGTGCCTTTGCGTGGCGAACAAGAGCATCGAGTGACTGCCTGTCAGGCAACTTTGGTTCCAGCTACGCCGGGATGCGAAACATGTGGGCTAAGTGATATTGATTTGGCTGGCGGCATGGATCATCCTCAGCCCATGCGTTATTGTGCTGGGATTTTCTGCATGGTTTTTCTCATGACGATGGCAGGATGCGGCAAACAGACGTCGGACTCGAGACCGGACTCGGCGAAACTCGCAAACGACGCCCGACGTCATTTGAGCCATGCTCTTCCAAGGCTTGCCACGGTTAAGCTCTGGCTAGGAAGCCAGGAGCTCACAGCCGAGGTCGCAAGAACCGAGGTCGAGATCCGGACGGGCATGATGTTCCGCACTAACATCGTCGATGGCGAAGGTATGCTTTTTGTGTTTGCCCGGCCGATGCGCGCCGCGTTTTACATGCGCAATACGACCGTCCCCCTATCATGCGCCTACATTGACCCTGAGGGCGCAATTCTCGAGATTCACGATCTGAAACCGCTGGACGAAACGCCCGTTGAAGCTCGGAGCGACAACGTGCAGTTTGTTCTTGAGGTCCCACAAGGCTGGTTCGAGCGCAACCAGATAATGCCGGGCGCGATCGTTCGCACTCAGTACGGCGCGCTGAAGGAACTGAACTGGGCGACCTTGAGACCTGCAAAGCGGAGGTGATCGATGAAGGTTGCTCTTGCTCAACTGAACACGACTGTTGGTGATTTGGCCGGGAATGCAGCCGCCATACGGGCGGCCTATGAACGGGGTCGGGCGGCCGGGGTTGAAATCGTTGTTGCTCCAGAGCTGTCGATCACTGGCTATCCACCGCGGGATTTGCTGCTGCGTCAGGGGTTTGTAGAAAGCAACCTCCGTGTTCTGGAGCAGTTGGCGCAGGTCACCGGCACGGTGGGGTTGCTGGTTGGATATGTTGGCCGGAATACCAGCGGCCATGGGCGTGAACTGACGAACTCGGTCGCTCTCCTCCAGAACGGTCGCATTGTGGCTTCCAGAAGCAAGACGCTGCTCCCAACCTATGATGTTTTCGACGAAGACAGGTATTTCGAACCGGCAGACACCAACACGCCGGTCGTTTTCAACGGCCAGCCCGTGGGCCTCACAATCTGCGAGGATTTGTGGAACGATGAGTTCTTGTGGCGCACGCGACGGTATCGGAAAAACCCTGCTCAGGACCTTTGTGAGGCAGGTGCACAGATAATCTTTAACATATCGGCTTCGCCATGGCACTTGGGCAAGAACCGAATGCGCCATGCGCTGCTGTCGAGTGTGGCCTCGAGACTCGGACGCCCATTGGTTTACTGCAATCTCGTGGGAGGGAACGACGAACTGATTTTCGACGGGAGTAGCGTTGTCTTTGACAGGAACGGCGCACAGATCGCCCGCGGCGCATCATTCGGCGAAGATTTCATTGTGGTCGATGCCGATCATGATTCGCCAATTCCCACCGAGGCGTTGTCTGACGAAGAAAAGCTGTACAAGGCGCTGGTGTTGGGCTTGCACGACTACGTTGCGAAATGCGGTTTTTCGAGGGTTGTCCTTGGACTGAGCGGCGGGATTGACTCGGCATTAACAGCTTGTATCGCCGCCGAAGCGCTGGGCCCCGAAAACGTCTGGGGTGTCTCGCTTCCGTCGAAGTATTCATCCCAAGGCAGTCTGGATGACGCTCGTCAACTGGCAATGAACTTGGGGATTCGGTACGACGTGATTCCGATACAGGCCGCATTCGATGCTGCTCAGCGGCAACTTGCTCCCATCTTCGAAGGACGGAAACCGGATGTTACCGAAGAAAACATTCAGGCGCGATTGCGGGGAGTTTATCTCATGGCCCTGTCAAACAAGTTCGGCGCTCTCCTCTTGAACACAGGGAACAAGAGCGAGACCGCGGTCGGCTATTGCACGCTCTACGGTGATATGTGCGGCGGGTTGGCCGTCATCAGCGATGTCCCCAAAACCATGATCTATCGCATCGCTCGATGGTTGAACCGAGAACGGGAGTTGATCCCGGCTTCAACAATTCTGAAACCGCCCTCCGCAGAGTTGCGCCCGAACCAGACCGACCAAGATACACTGCCGCCGTACGAGGTCTTGGACGCGATACTTGAAGCTTACGTTGTAGAGGGGCGCACCGGGGCCGATATCGTTGCGTCGGGTTTCGACGAAGCGACTGTCAAACGCGTGATCAGGATGATCGACGCTTGCGAGTACAAGCGCAGGCAGGCCGCACCGGGTCTCAAGGTGACAAGTCGCGCCTTCGGCATGGGCTGGCGCATGCCGATAGCACAGCGCTTCCGTGAAGGCTGGTGAAAGCTAGCTGCTTGGTAAGGAGATGGTTCGCAGCGTAACCCTCGACCGAACATCGAGCCTGTCACTCTATTTGTTCCGCGAACAGCATCCCCCCCGCCAACCGCCACACTGGTTCTCAGCACAAATATCGTGTCTGTCCCTCTATTTGGGCGTGACATCGTGCAACACGCCCCGGGGGTCAAACGAGGCCGGGTGTCAGCGAGGCGGCACCTCAGACCGACAACATATCCGGTTCCTAAAGTCCAACAGACAATCGCCGCTCTCCGCACCTGGCCTGCCTCGCTAATTGGACGGCATTCACTGCACTTTAGACCGTCGTTGCTCACACCCGCACCCCCGCACCACTTCCACAGGGCAAATTGCAGGATTGAAAATGCCCGCGCAGCCGGGTTCACTGTGAAACGCAATGAGCGCATCTTCGACATCGAGCGGCAAACAAATCGATCTGCGGAGTGACACTGTAACGCTGCCCACGCCGGCAATGCGACGTGCAATGGCTGAAGCCATGGTTGGGGACGACGTTTTTGGCGAGGACCCGACTGTGAACGAACTGGAAGCACAAACGGCGGTTGTTCTGGGAAAGGAAGCAGCCCTTTTCGTTCCTTCGGGCACAATGGCAAATCAAATCGCAGTCCGAACACACACTGAACACGGGGATGAGATTGTGGTGGAATCATCTGCCCACATTTACTACTACGAGGCCGGGGGGCCCGCAGCGCTCTCAGGCGTGATGTGCAGGTGTGTTACTGGCCGACGCGGCATCTTCTCCGGGGCAGATTTGGAAGCTGTTTTGCGTCCTCCTGATCAGCACTTCCCACCGACGCGGCTGGTGTGCATTGAAAACACCCACAACCGCGGCGGTGGTAGCGTGTGGCGGCTCGATCAAATTGCCGATGTTGCGGCAGTCGCAAAGCGGCGCGGTCTGCGCCTTCACATGGACGGCGCAAGGCTTTGGAACGCCGCAGTGGCAACCGGCGTGTCCGAACGTGATTTGGCCGCACCGTTTGACTCTGTCAGCGTGTGTTTTTCGAAGGG
The DNA here is from genome assembly GCA_012517065.1 of Verrucomicrobiota bacterium. Taxonomy (GTDB): domain Bacteria; phylum Verrucomicrobiota; class Verrucomicrobiia; order Limisphaerales; family J093; genus JAAYVR01. The sequence goes on from JAAYVR010000173.1 coordinate 46,373, forward strand.
TCTCGGTGCACCCGTCGGGTCAGCACTGGCGGGGAGCAAAGAGTTCATAGCCCGTGCCCGGCGATTCAGAAAACAGTTCGGAGGCGGTATGCGGCAGGCGGGCATCATTGCGGCAGGCGCACTTCATGCCCTGCATAATCACAGGTCGCGCTTGGCCGAAGACCATGCCAACGCCAAACGCCTCGCACAAGGATTGTCCCGGTTGCCCGGCGTGGCGATTGATGTCGAGTCTGTCGAAACGAATATTGTTTTGTTCCGGGTCACCGGTGGCTCGGCGACCGAGTTCGTCCGCAAACTTGATGCGCTTGGCGTGCGCATGCTTGCGACCGGCGCGGACACGATTCGCGCTGTGACCAACCTGAACGTGTCCGGGGAAGACATCACAGTTGCTCTCGAGATAATCGCAGCGATGTGCACCGGGTCGGGCAATTGAGCGACGGAGTCTGGCGGCGTCGGTGCACGGCTCGAGTGCTGGGTGAGATGGTGTCCGCAATAGCCTGCCGTAACGAAAGGATTGTTTATGAAATCATGGATCGTGCTTGCGGCAATGTGCGCCATTATTGCAGAGGCGACAGCCGCGGAGAGTACGCCGACAAATTCATTTCGCCTCGCCGCATTTTCCGCGGATGTCACTGTGCCGATCGGCCATGGCATGATGGGGGGCGCGTGGTTGTCAAAACAAATCGCAGACCCACTCGAAGCGCACGGGTTCGTGTTGCTCGGCCCGGAGCGCCCGATAGTGTTCGTGTCAGTTGATTGGTGTGAAATCCGGAACGACGCCTACCGGCGGTGGCAGGAAGCATTGGCTGAAGCCGCTGCTACTGCGCCAGAGCGCGTGATGGTGGCCACTGTCCACCAACATGACGCGCCAGTGGCTGATCTTGAGGCCGAGCGGCTCCTGCGGGAACGCGGATTGAAAGGAACCGTTTGCGATCCTGAGTTTCATGAGGTCGCTGTCAAACGCGTAGCGGACGCGTTGCGTCTTGCTCTGCCCAAGGCACAGCCCGTGACACATTTCGGCTTCGGTCAGGCGCAGGTCGAGTGCGTGGCGTCCAACCGGCGGTACATCGCCCATGACGGTTCTGTTCGGTTTGACCGCGCCAGCCGCACCACGGACGCATACGCACGCGAAGCGCCGGAAGGCCTTGTTGATCCATGGCTGAAAACGGTCAGTTTCTGGAACAACGATGTGCCTCTGCTCGCGCTGAGCGGCTACGCAACTCATCCAATGAGCTATTACGGCGAAGGCGAGGTTTCTGCCGATTTTCCGGGCATTGCACGCAGAAGGCGCCAAACCGACACGCCCCGTACCGCACAAATCTATTTCACCGGCTGCGGGGGCAATATCACAGCCGGCAAATACAACACGGGAAACCGCGAAAACCGGCCCGTGCTAGCCGACAGACTCTATCGTGCAATGGTGAAAGCGTGGCAGGAAACGAGGCGTTTCCCTCTGGAAAGCGCCGGGTTCAGAACTGCCACGGTGCGATTCGAGCCTCGGACAGACGCCGGATTCAGCGTTGGCGAGCTCGAGGCGAGGTTGACGCCAGAAACAGATTTGTTCAAACAATGTCTTGCGGCAATGGGCCTGAGCTGGAGACGGCGCCTTGAACGGCGCCCGGAGATCGACGTCCCATGCCTCGATTTGGGGATTGTCAAACTGTTGCTTCTACCAGGTGAGTCGTATGTCGAGTTTCAACTTGCAGCGCAACAAATGCGGTCAGACAGCCATGTTCTCGTTGCTGCGTATGGCGACGGCGCGCCGGGGTACATCCCCACGGCTCGGCATTGGGCGGAAGGCGACGGTAACCTTCGCGACTGGTGTTGGGTGGCTCCCGGTGCAGATGCGAAACTGTTCGGGGCGATTCGGCGTGTGCTTGGGAAGCCCGCAGATGCTCGAGTGCCTTGGGACGTCAATATGCCAATCGGGTTTTGCAAGAAGGAATTGTACAAGCAACACCCGCGCCCCGGCGCGGCAGCGCTTGTCAGCGTCCGATACGTTGGCCCCGGATTGGAACGGCTCGAAACACATGGCGTTGAGTTCCGCGACGACGTTCACAGCGAGAGATCCACCAGGCTTTCGTTCGACAACGGCAAGACATGGGAACCAAGCAGGCCGTTGGCATCTACAGACGTTTATTACGACGGCAAAGAAGTTTGGGAAGGCGGAGGCGCAGAGGTGTTCGACCCGGCTTCGGGTCTGTTGGTTGGTGTTTGGCTGCGGCAAATCAAGGTCAACGGGATTTACAACTGTTTCACTTATACACGGGTTTCGCGCGACCTCGGACAAAACTGGAGCGAGCCGGTTCAGCTCAAATACGAGCCGGGGCCGGATTTTGATCCCAAGAACCCATGGGACGAGGCTTTTCTGCGGCCGAACCAGGCCTATTTTGGGAACAACATTTTGCGGCATTCGAATGGCACCCTTGTCCATTGCGTGGCGCATGCAAACGCCGAGGGCGATAGTCGCAACCACTTGCGCCCGTGGAAAATGGGATCGTTATGTTTCGTCGGAAGATGGGATGCAGCCACTGGACGCTACAACTGGCAGCCGGGCAAACGGGTTGAGATTTCCCCTGACTTTTCAGCACGAGGACTGATGGAGCCTGAAGTCGCGGAGTTGCGCGACGGGCGTGTCCTCGTGGTCTGGCGCGGCTCAACAACAGGATGGGACGGTACACGCGCCAAAATCCCAGGGCGCAAGTTCTTCAGCGTCTCCAATGACGGCGGAATCACACTCACCGCGCCTCAGGAATGGCAGTACGACGACGGAACAAGTTTCTACTCCCCATCATCGTATCATCGAATGATTCGGCACAGTGTGACCAGGAAGCTCTATTGGGTCGGCAACATCAGCCGCACACCGCCCGAGGGGAATTCGCCGCGATATCCCCTTGTAATAGCAGAAGTTGATGAGGAGAAAATCGCTCTCAAGAAAGACACTGTTACCGTGATTGATGACCGCAAACCAGACCAACCCGCGGCGCTGCAGTTGTCCAACTTTTCATTGCTCGAAGACCGGATAAGTCACGACCTTGAACTGTACCTGACTTTGTACGGTGAAAAACCCGACAGCCCGTACACCGCTGATTGCTACCGGTACACCATTGACGTGAGGGAATGACGAGTTTTCCTCTCGCCTCTGCGCTTCAACCGGCCATTGTCGCGCAGCCCCCGATGGTGCAACGAGCCTGTCTTTCTGCTGACACTACTGTGCGCAAATAAACGCAATCTGCTTCACCTCATCTACCATGAAATTTCGAAAGACTTACCGTGTTCGCATCACTATTGATTGGCTGACCTTTTGAAGGTTGTGCCAGATGACCGCCGGCATGGGGCCTTCAAGCCGTTGGTTAGACGGCTCTATAACGCCGGGGTCACGGCTGTGGTTCTAGGCAAAAGCGGGGTGTGGCCGGCCAAAGCTCATTGCTTAGGTTCGCTCCTTTACTCCGGTGCGGTTCGCGGAAAGTACGCTCAAAGCCGCGTTGGTTACGGCAAGAAGACGCGCCGTTCCCCGTGTAATCCTGCACGAAAACTCGTTAATTGAAGGGCTGATGTCCCAGGGATTCTCCCTGAGGGGGACTGCAACGGTGACAGACTACTCCAATAAAGCCCCGCACTTCACCAGGCAACCTCGCTGACACCTTGGCCCCGTTTGACTCCCGGAGCGTGTTGTGCGATTTTACCTCAAATAGAGGGACAGACACGGTATTTGGGCGCCCCGGGTTCCGACCCGGACCCGCCCGAGCAGTTGGCCAATGGGAGGCACGGCTGCGTGCCTGTCGCTCTGTTGCAAGGAGAACAACAAGACAAATCAAGGAGGTTGTAATGAGACTGCCCAGAATCAAACTTCAGGGTAAAACCGTGGTCTATCACTGCATGTCCAGAATCGTCGGCAAGGAGCATCTGCTGGATCAACTGTGCAAATACAAGCTCGAGGGATTGATCAAGCGGCTGTGCCGGTTCTGCGGTATCGAGCTGGTGAGCCACTGTGTGATGAGCAATCATTTTCACATACT
>JAAYVR010000024.1 GCA_012517065.1 Verrucomicrobiota bacterium
AAGAATGCCCGCGCTCCCACAGCGCGCTCGAAAAAGCAACGGCGCCGGGAGCGCGGCCGTCCCCGGCCGCATCAACCCGACGACCGATCTTACACCCGTTTCAATCAAGCAAATCCGACGCCCGAACGTTCACCGGTTTGGTGCGGCGAAGAATCGCCGCGCTCCTGCAGCGCGCTCGAAAAAGCAACGGCGGTCGGGAGCGCGGCCGTCCCCGGCCGCATCAACCCGACGACCGATCTTATACCCGTTTCGTTCACGCAAATACGACGCCCTAACGTTCACCGGCTGGGGGCGGGCAAGAATGCCCGCGCTCCCACAGCGCGCTCGAAAAAGCAACGGCGCCAGGAGCGCGGCCGTCCCCGGCCGCATCAATCCGACGACCAACCCTACGACCCGTTTCGATCATGCAAATCCTGCGCCCGAATGTTCACCGGCTGGGGGTGGGCAAGAATGCCCGCGCTCCCACAGCGCGTTCGAAACAGCAACGGCACCGGGTGCGCGGCCGTCCCCGGCCGCATCAACCCGACGACCGATCTTACACCAGTTTCGTTCACGCAAATCCGACGCCCGAACGGTCACCGGCGGGGTGCCCAAACTACGTGTCTGTCCCCATATCGCACTGCTTTGACCGGACTTCGGAGAATTGCGCGTTAGTCGCGTTAACGGGGATTTGACCGGAATAGATTGCTCTACTAAAGTGGCGCTTTCGATCGCCGTATCAACCTGCAATCGAGAGTATGAAAATACTGGTTTGTGACCGCGTTTCGCAGAAGGGCGTGGAGCATTTGAAAATGCAGCCCGAGTTTGAAGTGGTGGTTTTGCCCAAATCACCGGCGGAATCTGAATTGATACAGATGGTGTCAGATGCCACTGCGTTGGTGGTACGGTCCGAAACCAAGGTCACAAGGGCGGTGATTGACGCTGCAAGAAAGCTGCGAGCAGTGGGCCGGGCAGGCGTTGGCGTTGATAACGTCGATGTTGAAGCCGCCACACAGCGCGGTGTTGTTGTGATGAACACCCCCGGCGGCAACACAATCTCAACGGCAGAACTCGCGTTTTCGATGATGGCTGCGCTGGCGCGGAAGATTCCGCAAGCGCATGCTTCCATGAGAGCGGGCGAGTGGGATCGGAAGACCTACCAGGGGACGGAGTTGTATGGCAAGACGCTTGGAATTCTCGGACTTGGACGGATTGGCAGCGAGGTTGCACGGCGCGCAACAGCGTTCGGCATGAAGGTGCTCGCCTACGACCCGTACCTGAGCCTCGCGCGAGCCAAGCTGTTGCAGGTCGAAATGGTTGAGGCAGTCGAGGAGCTGTATCGTCGCGCTGACTTTATCACCATTCACCTGCCAATGAGCGACGAGACGCGTGGCATGATTGACGCCAGTGCGTTTTCGAAGATGAAACGCGGCGTTCGAATCATCAATTGCGCCCGCGGCAGCATCATCAAGGAAGCAGATTTACTCGCCGCGTTGGACAGCGGCCAGGTCGCCGGCGCAGCTCTCGATGTTTACGAAAAGGAGCCTTTGCCCAAAGACTCGCCGCTTAGATCGCACCCGGCGGTCATTATGACGCCCCACCTTGGCGCAAGCACTCATGAAGCGCAAGATAACGTCGGCATAGAAATCGCCGAAACACTCACCGAGTTCCTCCTGCGCGGTGCGGTGCGAAACGCGGTCAATTTGCCAAGCCTCGATGCCAAGACTTACGAGTTGGTCAAACCATACCTGACACTCGGTGAGAAGCTCGGAAGGTTGGTCGCTCAACTCGGGCCGAAACGCAATGATCGGTTGGTTGTGACGTATGGCGGAGCAGCCACTGAGCTCCCTACTGATCCGATCACGCGCGCTGTTTTGACCGGTTTTCTTGCGTTTGCCGGTGGCACCGAGGTCAATCAGGTCAACGTCAGGTCACTCGCGGCCAGCCTCGGCCTCCTGGTAGAAGAAACAAAGTCGAACGAGGAAACCGATTATCACGAGTGGCTGCATGTTGCGGCCTATTCTGGCGATCAGAAAGTGTCGGCCGGAGGAACGTTCTTCAGCACCCTTCATCATCCTCGCATCGTACGACTCAACGAGCAACCGGTTGAAATCGTCCCCGAGGGAGTACTGTTGCTGTTGAACAACGCTGATCGCCCGGGCATGGTCGGTTATATCGGAATGCTGCTGGGCAAACACAACGTCAACATCGCCACGATGAGCCTGCATCGCGACCGGGCTGGTGGTCGGGCTTTGACGGTGCTCAACCTCGACAGTGTTCCGCCGACCAAAGTGTTGCAGAAACTCCAGTCCGACCCTGACATTGCCAACTTGCGTGTCGCTAGGCTTTCATGAGGAAAAGCACTGCTCACTGTGGATTGAACCCCGTATCCAGGTCAGGCAGCACATGTCTGGCACAAGCCGTTTCACCATTTCACTTTATGCCCCAATATCGTTGGTTTCTCGCAGTCGCCACTTCGGTTCTGTCCGTTGCTTGCTCAACATGCGGCCTTGCCGCTGCAAAAACAAATGCTGTCGAGCTCTTCCCTGATCCTGTCGTGGCAAAAGGGAAAGGATTTGAAATCCGTCAAAGCGAGCTGGATGAGGCCGTGGCAAATCTGCGGGCCACTCTGGCCACCCAAAACCAGTCCATACCAGACCGCGATCGCAATACTGTCGCCGCACGACTCTTGGACCGAATGGTGGTCAGCCGAATCCTCCTGCAAAAGGCAACCGAGGAAGACTTGAAAAAGGCAAAAGAGGCTGCTGACAAGTTCATCGCCGACACCAAAGCCAAGGCCCCGTCAGAGGAGTCATATCGACGCCAACTTCGAGCAACAGGAATGACGCCCGAATTGTTCGAGAAACGAGCCAACGAACAGGCAATTGTCGAAACCGTTGTCGCCCGCGAACTCAAATCCACAATCTCGATCTCGGAAGATGACGTGCGCGACTTTTACGAGAATGGAATGGATCAGCAAGCCAGAGAAGTCAAGGCAGTCGTTGACCGACTTGCAAAGGAAGGCCCAGAAACCGTGTTCTACGCTGACGGCAAAAAGAAGCTCGAAGAAATAACCAGGGCAAATCTCGCCCGCCTCGAACGACCCGAACGAGTGCGCGCAAACATCATAGCCCTTTACACAATCGACCGAGTAACGAAGCAGGAGCTTCCTGAACCAGATCGCGAAGCAAAACGCGCATTGGCGGAGCGCCTTGTGGCAAGGCTCAAGGCCGGTGAAAGCTGGAGCGACCTTGCCAGTGAATACAGCGATGACCTCGAGGCCAAGCGCAACCGCGGCGAATACGTTGTTGTTCGCACCGCACCCTCATTGCCGGAATTGGCAGAGCTGAAAGCCATGCTTTTCGAGTTGCCCATCAACGAAATCGCTGGCCCAATCACCAACAAGCTCGGGTTTTACATCGTGCGCGTTCTCGAGCGCACATCGGCTGGCAAAATGCCTTATGACAAAGCCGCACCCGAGATTCGCGAGTTCCTGATCAATCAGGAGCTGCAAAAGCGCCTCCCGGAATACACGGAAAAGCTCAAGAAAGAGTACAACGTGGAAATCAGTCTGCCACCGACAAACCGATGACCGATCAACGTCGCCCTGCTGATCCAGTTGCCCCTGTTCTTGTCCGACACGAAGAACAGGCACCCAAAGAACGCAGCACTTGCGGTTGGCGATATCGCCTGATAAGCCGGGAAGACGCAGGCGCCGGAGTTGTTGCATGGGCGCACGTGGTTGACATCGACAGCGCCAAACCACACTACCACAAGAGAAGCACGGAACTTTATTACGTGCTTGAAGGCGAGGGTAGCGTCGTGCTCGATGGTGTCCTTCATGCCGTGCGGCAAGGCACGCTACTGCACATTCCGCCGGGTGTTGTCCACGGTGCACAGGGCCGGATGCGCGTCCTTGTTATAGGTGTCCCAGACATTGCCGAGGACGACCTCTTCTTCTAGCCCGCATATTTCCCGGCCCGGCGTAGCCGAAACCAAAGGGCCTGACGAGCAGTGCCCCTGCCCTTGCACCCCCTCGGGCTGTCGGCCACGCCGGGCTGAGAAATATGTCCTGCGGCTCCGTCGCAAAGAAGAGCGCGCTGATCCCGATGGTTTTTCACGCGCTGGCGCGGATGAAGTGGGCGTTGGCAGGCGCGAAGCGTTTGGAGTGCGGCAGCTTGCTGCCGCTTTCTTGTTATGCCCAAACAACGTGTCTGTCCCCATATCCCATATTCAACATCAGTCCGATGTCCGGTCATGCGACGCGTTCCGATCCCGCAAATCGGCCCACCGAACATACACCGGTTGGGTGCGGCGAAGAATCGCCGCGCTCCTGCACGCGCTGGAGAAAGCAACGGCGCCGGGAGCGCGGCCGTCCTCGGCCGCATCAATACGACGACCGACCCTACGACCCGTTTCGATCATGCAAATCCTGCGCCCGAACGCTCACCGGCTGGGGGCGGGCAAGAATGCCCGCGCTCCTGCAC
>JAAYVR010000174.1 GCA_012517065.1 Verrucomicrobiota bacterium
CGGTCAAACGCCGTCCCAAGCCCTTTCCCCTCCTCAACAAACCACGGTGTCAATTCAGAGAAATCCCGCACCGCAACCGTTACTGGAAAAACAACCCGCGAAAATCAAGGGCCTAATCTTAGCGACATTCGGGACAGACACTTTATTTGTCCTATTACATTCTCTTCCGCGTATTCCGCCTTTTTCGCGGTTGAAAACTTGAACCGACACACTCCGAAACGCTGAAACTCCAGCCTGCGAAACTGTGGATCAGCACGGGTTTTCAGCCCTTGCTGTCACTGATTTGGCCCACCCACCTGGGGCGTTGCCCCAAGCTCGTACAAATCGGGCCTTTGGCCCTCGAGTTACTGGTCCACGAACACCAACGGTCTGTAACACAGTCAGGGGATCTCATACCTGAAACAATCAACTACGCCGCCATTTTCAATCCGGTTGTCTTGGTCGGTCATCGAAGCGCCAACGGCGCGGTCCATACCAGCGTGGGGTGAAACCCCACGACAAGGGCCACCTCGACACCACTTTCCACAATTCAAGGGCTGAAAGCCCGGACTATCACAGCAGCGTTTTCACGCCTCCGGCTGTCAGAGTGCCGCCTATTGGCGGACGAGCTGGATGTGGTTGGGAGTTGGTCTGGCAGCGCGGCGTGAAGTGTGGGTTTGATCAGAGTGCTTTTGTCGGCGAGGAAGTCGCGGCAGATATTTGGCAGCCCGGCGTGGCCGACAGCTCGAGGGGCGCAGGAGCCGGGGCAGTGCCCGTCAGACAACTTTGGTTCCGGCTACGCCGGGCTCGATTGTTGTATTGAGAAGTCATTCATACTCGCGAAGATTCTGACGCCTCGAGTTTGCTCAGTTTCTCTGTATCTGCTTCTCTGGCAACCAGTAAGGCGGTCACAACTGCAGGGCCTCTGTGGGTGAGTCGTAAGAAGTGACAGGCTCGTTGTTTGGGCGTTGTCCACGGATTGCCGCGCAGCCCGCAAAATGCCCCTTGCTCCAATCGTCGGTTGCCGAAGTCTGTGGACGAAGCCCTCAGGCACCGATGTGGGGCGCCGATATGGGGACAGACACGTTATTTTCTACACCATGCCGATCTGGTTCCAGGCACGTTGTTTGTGCATAAAAACAAAGCGGCAGCAAGCTGCCGCACTCCAAACGCTTCGCGCCTGCCAACGCCTACTGCATCCGCGGTAACGCGTGAGAAACCACTGGGATCAGCGCGCTTTTCATTGCGACGGAGTCGTAGGGCATATTCGCCAGCCCGGCGTGACTGAAGGTCAGGGGGTGTAAGAGCCGGGGGGCGTTGTCAGTCAGGCGGCTTTGGTTCCGGCTTTGCCGGGCTGGGAAATATGCGGGGTGCGGGCATTGCGTGCGCTCATCGGCTTTCGGCTGCACCGCGCCGTGTTACAGCTCCCACCCCTGCCGATACTTGTAGTGCAGGAGTTCGTTCGCTTCGGGCACGTTCGTGACCCGCATGTTTGCGCTGTCCCAATAAAGCTTTTGTCCGCCAAGACGCACGCAAATGCTGCCCAGCAAAACTGCTTCCGTCAACGGACCGGCGAAGTCGAAGTTGGACCGAGTGGCCGACCCCGTCTTGCATGCCTGAATCCACTCGGCATAGTGGCCGATTGAGCGCGGGAGAGTTTTCGGAGGGCGCTTGTATGCTTTGTTGCGGCTTTCAGGGATGAGACGGGGGCGTTCTCCGCCCCAACCTTCGACCAACATTTTTCCGCGTTCGCCGACAAAGATTATGCCATCTTCGGGATCGAGGTCTCGATCGTCTTCGAGCTCGTCGGGGCGTGGCGGTAAGATTCCGCCGTCGTACCAATGCAACTTTATTGGTTGAGCATGGTTTGGAGCGTGGAATTCATAATGGACCAAGCACGCGACAGGCACGGTTTCCTTGAACACTGGCGTGGAGCTGGCGTGCACTGAAGTCGGGGCCCCGAGGTTCAGAGCGGAAAACACCGGAGCCAGATTGTGGATTCCCATGTCGCCGAGGCCGCCGGAGCCGAAGTCCCACCAGCCCCGCCATCTGAATGGAACGTATGCAGGATGGTACGGGCGCCACGGTGCCGGCCCAAGCCAAACGTCCCAATCCAGTGTCGATGGCACGGGCGGAGTATCAGTGGGACGTTCGATTCCTTGTGCCCACCAGAGAGGAAGTTTGCCCCGGTGGGTGGGACGGTCCGACCACACATGCACTTCCTTAACCGGGCCGATGGCGCCATCGGCGATCCATTCATTGATCAATCGGTTGCCCTCGAAGGCCATTCCTTGGTTGCCCATTTGGGTGGCGACCCGGGCGTCTCTTGCCGCTTTGGCGAGCGCGCGCGCTTCGTATATGGTCCGCGTCAGTGGCTTTTCGCAATACACATGTTTGCCGCGTCTGATCGCCGCCATCGAGGCCACGGCGTGAGTGTGATCCGGTGTCGCCACAATCACGGCGTCCAGGCCCTTTTCTTTGTCCAGCATGACGCGAAAATCGCGATACTGTGCGGCGTTGGGATATCGTTCGAACGTTTTGGCGGCGCTGGCAAGATCGACATCGCATAAAGCAACGATGTTTTCTCCTTTCACACCCTCGATATCGTCAGCCCCGCGTCCGCCCGCACCAATGACACCGATGTTGAGTTTTTCGCTGGGCGGCTTTTGCCCGGCACCTCCAACAACATGGCGGGGAATGACTGTCAATGCTGTGACTGCGGCGCTTGTCCCGAGGAACCTGCGCCTGGAAACCCGGGCCGAAAACATTTTTCGATCAGCTTTCACCGGCGCATGGTGCCACGTGTCCCATGCAAAAGAAAGTTCGGATGATCGGCGAGATCCGGCTAACGCGAAAATCTCACCGCCCCCTTGGATTGATCCGTTCCTTCAGCCCGGTGAGATTTCCGGGGCCCGCATATTCCTTGGTTGCTTGAAGACACCCGTTTCGCAGACTGCTCAGGGTATGAAAATGCGGGCTAAGGCCGGCCATGCGTGCGATGTGGTAATGCGGATCCCGGAAATCTCGCCGGAGTGCGCATTTTGCGAATATCGAGCCTGGCACTCTATTGGGCCACCCGCTTCCCTGATCACTCAGGCTGGCAATATGGGGGCTCGCCAGGTGTGGCTGCTGGGATGTATGATGGAGGGGTAAAGACCTTGATGAACATGGACAAGCCGACGTATCTGAAGTTGCATCCGAACGACAATGTCGTTGTGCTGCTGCGGCAGGTTCAGGCTGGCGAATGCGTTATGATCGGGAGCCAACGGGTTGTCATCCGCACAGCCCTTCCAATGGGCCACAAGATCGCGGTGCACCCAATCGAACCCGGCGAGCAGATTGTGAAGTATGGCGTGTCCATTGGTACCGCCACCGCGCCAATTGCCATTGGCGAACATGTCCATGTCCATAACTTGAGAAGCAATTACATGCCATTCAGTGGAAAGGAGAAACCCGCCTGCGATGCACCGTGAAGTGAAAGGATATCTGCGCAGTGACGGGCGCGTTGGGATTCGCAACGTGATTGTGGTTGCCTATCTTGTGGAATGCGCTCACCACGTCGCACGTGAAATCGCGCATCCTTACCGTGACCGAGGCGTGCATTTGATCGGGTTCCCGGGCTGCTACCCTAACGAGTACGCGGCTCGCATGATGCGGTCGCTGTGCACACATCCGAACGTGGGCGCAGTGTTGCTGGTATCACTGGGGTGCGAAAGCTTCGATCGGGCGGCTCTTGAAGCGGACGTGATTGCGTCGGGCCGGCCGGTTTCGACTTTGGTGATTCAGAGGTGCGGCGGCACGAGGCAAAGCGTCGAAACAGGCCGGCGGTGGATCGAGCAAACATTGCCGACCATGCACGCCATGCCACGGTCTCCGATCGGTCCGGAGCATCTTGTTGTTGGCACGATCTGCGGTGGTTCGGACGCGACCAGCGGCATCACGGCAAATCCTGCGATCGGACTCGCATTTGACCGGTTGGTTGCTGAGGGTGCGGCTTGCGTTTTCGAGGAGACGGGCGAATTGATCGGCTGCGAAGAGATCATGGCATCGCGCGCTTTGACGCCCGCACTGGGCGAAGCGTTGCGCAACTCGGTCCGCAAAGCCGCGCGATACTATGAGATTCTTGGGTATGGAAGCTTCGCGTTGGGTAACGCCGAAGGCGGCCTGACCACGCAAGAGGAAAAATCCATGGGCGCATACGCCAAGAGCGGGTCTTCGAGAATAGTTGGTCTGCTGAAGCCGGGCGACAGGCCGCCCCGCGGAGGGCTTTATTTGCTGGACGTGGTCCCGGACGGCGAGGTGCGCTTTGGGTTTCCGAACATATGTGACAACGCCGAGATCGCCGAGCTGATTGCGTGTGGTTGTCAGGTCATACTCTTCTCGACCGGGCGCGGCTCCGTGGTAGGTTCGGCGATTTCGCCCGTGATCAAGGTGTGCGGGAATCCGGAGACGACCCGTTGTTTGCCGGACGACATTGACGTGGACGCGGGGCGCGTGTTGGAGGGTGGGGCGACGTTGGATGACGCGGCGCGCGAAATCTACGACCTTGTCTTCAGAGTTGCAGCAGGGGCACAGACACGGTCCGAATCGCTGTTTCATCAGGAATTTGTTCTCACATACAAGTACTTTGAGCCGATTGGCCCTGAATGTCTGGCGTTGGCGTAAAAGCCTTTAACTCGGAAGACGCACCGGTTCACCAGCCAGAGGCAATCAAAGGTTTATTCCGCTGAGATTTCTGGGTCGGCAGTTATTGTGACGAGAATCTGAGCCATTTCCGGGTTGAACATATAGAGTGCGAGGCTCAAGGTTGAGCTGAGGCTGTTCGAAATCAAAAGCGTTCAAAGTCCGAGAGTTTATTATGGCTGCGCGAGTTTTCCCAAGAGACTGTGCGGGGCGCGTCTGTGTGCTGGCGTTCCTGTGGTTTGCGGCGAGTGCCAATTGCGCCCAAGGCAATAACGAGTCTGAAGCCACACTGCCCGACGGAGTAATTGTCCAATGGGACATTTCAAGAGCGTGGCGCGAAACCACGCCGACCCGGGAACGCGTATGCATTAACGGACTCTGGCGATGGCAACCTGCATCTGATCCGGCTGGCGACCGGGTGCCGGGGATCAATTGGGGTTTTTTCAAGGTGCCGGGCAGTTGGCCGGGAATCACAAGTTACATGCAGAAAGACTGTCAGACCGTTCACGCGCATCCGGAATGGAAGGGCATCAAATTGGCCGAAGTGAAAGCCGCGTGGTATCAGCGCGAAATCTCCGTTCCAAAAGAATGGGCCGGTCGCCGTATATCGTTGACAGTGGATTATCTGAATTCCTATGCGGCGGTTTTCATGGACGGGAAACGCGTCGGCGAATTGCGGTATCCTGCTGGCGAGGTGGACCTCACCGAAATGTGTGTGCCCGGTGGCCAGCACGTATTGTCGATGTTGGTCATTGCGCTGCCTCTGAAAGGAGTGGTGCTTTCCTACACCGACACTGCTTCGGCCAAGCAGGTCAAGGGCACGGTTGAACGGCGCGGGCTTTGTGGGGATGTCTTTCTGGTGAGCATGCCGCGGCATGACAGGATTACGGGGGCCAGAATAGAAACCTCGGTTCGCAAACGAGAACTGACGGTGCGTGCATCGCTTGAGAATCTTAGCGACGGAGCCCAGAGGTTCTTGAGGGCTCGAGTTGCGCGTTCGGGAACGAACGTGGTCGAGTTCACCAGCCCGGCGTTCGGATCGGAGAGCGTCGCCAATGGCGAGGTGGAGTTCGGTGCAAAATGGTGCCCGGAACAACTCTGGGACATTCACACGCCTGAGAACATGCATGAGCTCGAATTGCAGCTCACAGATGCCGATGGCCGCGTTTTGGATCAGCTCGCGCCAATTCGGTTTGGGTTCAGGGAATTCTGGATCGAAGGCCGCGACTTTTACTTGAACGGGACGCCGATCCATCTTTCGGCTGTGCCGTTCGACAATGCACAGGTGAGCGCAGCAGCCGCTACGTATTCGGAAGCGCGCGAAAGCATCGAGCGGCTGAGAACGCTTGGCATCAACTTTGTCTATACGCACAACTACGGCTGTGAACCCGGATCGCACCTCAGTTTTGAGGAAATCCTGAGAGCGGCGGATGACACGGGGATGCTGGTGGCACTTACGCAGCCGCATTTCAGCCACTATGACTGGTCTGACGCCGATGCAGACAAACGGAACGGATATGCCCAGCACGCGGCTTTTTACGCGCGTGTCGCAGGAAATCACCCGTCAGTTGTGATGTACTCAACCAGTCATAATTCGGCCGGGTACGCCGACGACATGAACCCGGACAAGATCGACGGTTTGGATCAGAGCCGCGATCGATGGTCGGCCAACAACGCCAGCAAAGCCCTGCGCGCCGAAGCAATTATTCGAGCGATTGACCCTGGCCGAATAGTGTACCACCACGCATGCGGAAACCTCGGCGCAATGCACACATCCAATTTCTATCCCAATTTCGTTCCCGAACAGGAGCTTTGTGATTGGTTCGAGCATTGGGCCACAACCGGGGTGAAACCCGCATTCCTTTGCGAGTACGGCGCGCCGTTTTCGTGGGATTGGGCGATGTACCGCGGCTGGTACAAGGGGAAGAGAGAATTTGGAAGCGCAGTTGTTCCGTGGGAATTCTGTCTCGCCGAATGGAACGCGCAGTTCTTCGGCGACCGCGCCTTCAAGATCAGCGAAATGGAAAAGAAAAACCTGCGATGGGAAGCCGCTCAATTCAGCGCCGGCCGGGTCTGGCACCGCTGGGATTACCCGCATCAACTGGGATCGACTGATTTCCCCGAGCGCGACCCGGTGTTTGCCATGTATTACGCAAACAACTGGCGGGCGTACCGGACATGGGGGTTATCCGCCAATTCGCCATGGGAACATCACATGCTGCACCGCCTGCGTCCGGGTATGGACCGGAACCGCCGCGTCGATCTGCCAGTCGATTGGGCCAACCTTCAGCGCCCCGGGTTCAGTCCTGATTATCTTTCCGAACGCTACGAGCGCATGGACCTCGCTTACGAACGCGCCGATTGGCTGCCTACAGCCGCCGCCGAGGCATTAAGAAAAAACAACGGACCGCTGCTGGCATGGATCGCAGGCAAACAAGGCGCGTTCACTTCCAAAGACCACCTGTTCGTCCCGGGCGAGCGCGTCGAAAAGCAAATCATCGTCATAAACGATTCGCGCCGAACTGTGGCATGCCAGTGTGTGTGGTCTTTGAACACGCCAATGCCCATCAATGGCAGTCACAATCTCAGCGTTGAAACAGGCAAACAAGCGCGCTTGCCAATCGAGTTTCAACTGCCCCCTCAGCTCGAAGCCGGCGCATACAGCATCACACTGGAAGCTCGATTCGGCACTGGCGAAGTGCAGCATGACGAGTTCACAATCCACGTTTTATCAGGTCCAAAGGCGCCTCGAACCGCAGCGACGATAGCGCTGTTCGATCCAAAAGGTGAAACAGCAGTTTTGTTCAAGCGGCTTGGTGTCGATTACGTTGTCGCAGGACCTGACACTCGAATCCGCCCGAGCGACATTCTGGTAATCGGCAAGGGTGCACTCACTGTCCATCGGCCGGCTCCTGACGTGAGCGGCGTTCGCAACGGTCTGCGAGTACTCATTTTCGAGCAAACGCCCGAGGTGCTGGAGAAAAGATTGGGCTTTCGCATCGCCGAATACGGTCTTCGGAAAGTTTTCACTCGCGTTCCCGATCACCCCGCACTTGCCGGGCTGCAGGAACAGCATCTGGAGAACTGGCGGGGCGAGGCAACAATCGTTCCCCCGAGAATGAAATACACGGTGAGCGCGAAGTACAACAGTGTTCCCGCCGTGGAATGGTGCGGTCTTGAAGTGCCGCGGCTGTGGCGGCGCGGTTGTCGAGGTAATGTTGCGTCGGTTTTGCTTGAGAAACCCGCCTGCGGCGATTTTCTGCCGCTGATCGATGGCGGATTCAGTCTGCAGTACAGTCCTTTGCTCGAGTACCGGGAAGGCGCAGGCGTTGTGGTGTTCTGTCAAATGGACGTGACAGGCCGCACCGAAATCGAGCCTGCTGCTGACATGCTGGCGGCAAATCTGATTCAGTATCTGTCCGCATGGAAACCTTCGGCTCGGCGCCAGGTGTGTTATCTCGGACCGGCGGCAGGAAAGGCACACATGGAAGCGGCGGGCTTCAGACCCCGCGAATTCAGCGGAGACAGCCCCGGCAGTGATGCGGTTCTGCTGGTCGGTCCTGCCTCTGCTGGGGAGCTTGCGGCGCACGCCGACAACGTGCGCAAGTTTCTCGCCAGCGGCGGCCGTCTGGTGGCTCTGGGGCTTGATCAACCAGCGGCGGACGCGTTGTTGCCTTTCAAGATCAACCTTAAGAATGGCGAACACATCAATGCGCATTTCGATCCGCCGGACTCCGTTTCGCCCTTTCGCGGGATTGGCCCCGCGGATGTGCATTGTCGTGATGCGCGTGTGATCCCGTTGCTCACCGGCGGAGCGAAGGTATTGGGTGATGGGGTCTTGGGCGCCGCAGCCGATGGTAACGCTCTGTTTTGCCAGTTGGTTCCATGGCAGTTCGACTACAAGAACAATTATGGTCTCAAGCGAACCTTCAGGCGAACAAGCTGCCTGCTGACGCGCCTCGCCTGCAATGCCGGGGCTGAATGCGAAACGCCGTTGCTCTCGCGCCTTTCAAATCCACCCTCTGAAAACGAAAACGCGCGTTGGCGGGAAGGGTTCTATCAGGACAAACCCGAGGAATGGGATGACCCGTATCGGTTCTTCCGCTGGTGATCTTGCGTCTCAGCGCAAAGTCAATGCGAGCCGTCGGGATGATATTCCTGTCAAGCCACACGAGAGTCTTCCGGCTGAATGCGGGGCTCTGACGCCGCGGGCGCATAAAGCCATCCGGTTGGGAAACCCGCAGTCTGGTTGAACGTTGCGAGTTGAATGTTGTACGTTGAACGTTTTTATAAGCTCATCGTTTCGGTCACCTATTCAGGAACGCACAACGAACAACGCTCAACGGTATTAATGCTCGATGAATGCTGGTTTCAAAGCCGCCTAAAGGCGGGACTCTAACGGCCGTAGGCGCCGCGTCGCCCGATGCATAGAACAACCCATCGCCGTTAGACTTCCGCGTTTACGGGGAAAACTGAAAGCTTTCTGGTCCTGATTATGGTACCCAGACCTTTACGCCTGCACCAAGGGGCGGCCTGCGGCGTTCCAAGCCAACTACGTGTCTGTCCCCATATCCGCATTCTTCGACCTCACCGCTGATCCCAATGGTTTCTCACGCGCTGCCTTGGATGCAGTGGGCGTTGGCAGGCGCGAAGCGCTTGGAGTGCGGCAGCTTGCTGCCGCTTTGTTTTTTTGGCACAAACAACGTGTCTGTCCCCATATCGACATCCGATGGCTTCCTCCACAGACTTCGGCAACCGCTGGTTAGGACAATGGACAATCTGCAGGCCATGCCGCCATCCGGGGCAAAACCCCAATAACGAGCCTGGCACTTTATTGGGCTACACAGCCAAACAAAGAGCCTGTCACTCTATTCCTGTCACTCCATCTCTCGCTCCACTTGCGTCCTTGTTGGATGTGTGTGGGTGGGAGGTGGCAGGTACTGCATCAACTCATTTCCTGCCGCATTCGGTCGCCAAGTTACGGGGTGGCCGCGGAACCGCTGCATTCTAGCGAGGGGGCCATGCACCGAGAGCGGCTGGTTCCAGTTCGGCATTATTGCACCGCATACTCTGTCGGTCTGAGGCGAAGCCGCGCTGACCCGGAAATCTCACTGCCTGACCAGGCCAACACACCCAAAGCTTCATTGCGGTGAGATTTCCAGGCTGGCGTTGGAGGAAACCTCAGGTCGCCGGGCCATAACGCGGACCAAGGCTGGTCGCCAGCTCCTTGCCGAAAGCCAGCAGATCAGCGCGCTCGGCCTCGGTCAGAGGTTTGTATGCCCTCGCGAATCCTATGTTTTGCATTGCCTGCTCGTAAGTGAAAGGGCCGACCACGGCTGTGCTGACGCCTTCGAGGTCCAATGCGTATGCCAGTGCTTGCGGGAGGCGTTCGGGCGGAGTATTGCAGCCCACCCACCCTTTTCGGTGATTCGGGAAACCACCCTTGATTCCGGCATAAACCTTCATCGCAGCGACACCAACGTTCTGTTTTCGACATTCGGGAAGCACCTTGCCTTCGAAATCATAAATGTTGCGGTCGGCGTAATTCATTACGGTCATCATCACGTCTATTTGTTTTGTCTCGAGCATGCGAAGGAATTTGGATGGAGAAGCGTGCCCGGACATTCCGATGAACCGCAGTTTTCCGGCGTCGCGTTGTTTGAGCAGGTATGAAAGCACGCCGTCGGAGGCAAGCACACGATCAAGGTTTTTGCCTCCCACGTGGTGGATGTGGACAAGGTCCACGTGGTCAACCTTCAATGTGCGAAGTGATTCGCTGAACGCTTTTTCGGCGTCGGCTGCAGTTTCGACCCAAACCTTTGTTACCAGGAACAGCTTATCTCGCCGCGAGGGAACCAACTGCCCAAGCGCTTCCTCGGCGATGCCGTAGATTCGGGCTGTGTCGATGTAGTTCACTCCTTGGTCCATAACCTCGCCGAAAATGCGAGTGGCTTCCTTGAGATCGACGCGCGCCTCGCCTATTGGCGCGGTGCCAAGGCCGAGTATGGTTACTTCGGCTTTGGTCCGGCCCAGCACGCGCCTGGGAAGGGGAGTGTCGCTGCCCGCGAAAACACGCGTCGGCGTGGGAAGTAGCAGGACTGCGCCAAGGTATCCGGCCCGCTTCAAGAAATCCCGCCGCACCAGTTTTTGGGCCTGGCTGTTATTGCGCGGGGCGGGTATATGTTGGCTGTTTCCGCATGCGCTTTGCCTTCCTTTGATTAGCCTTTTCATGAGGCAAACTTGGCTCACCTTGCCGAGCGAATGCAAGAAAATGGTGTGGGTGAAAACAAAGAAGCGTCTTGTGCGGAGGGCAGGGCAGGAACTGCAACATGGCGCGGCGTACAAGGCGACGAAAGTGGGAACAAAAAGCCACCCGCCGGAGCGCCGCACAGGTTGGTGGTTTGACTGAGAGCCGCGTCAGGTGATAATGCGGCGTGCTTCGTCGAGGAAAATGCCCTTGAAATTCATTTCGAGGGCCTGGGGGTTGGTGGCTTTGTTTAGCGCCTCTTTTTCGCTGACCTTGCCCTGCTTCACCAGTTGGTAAAGCGCCTGGTTGAACGTCTGCATTCCGTCATCAACGCCGGTCTCGATGGCTGCTGAAAGTTTTTCGAGGCGGTTTTCCTCGATCATCTTTCTTACTGTTGGCGTGTTTATCATGATCTCGAGGGCTGGCATCATACCGCCGCCGATGCGATTGACCATGCGCTGACACACGATTGCGTGAAGTGTTGCCGCGAGCTGACGGCGAATCTGATCGCGTTCATCCGACTTGAAAAAGTCGAGAATGCGGCCTATTGCGACCGAGGCATTTGTGGTGTGCAGGGTTGAGAGCACCAGATGCCCGGTGTCCGCCGCATTGATTGCGGCCATGAAACTCGCGGCGTCGCGCATCTCACCGATCATGATTACATCGGGGTCCTGTCGCAGCACGTGTTTCAACCCCATTTCAAAGGACATGCAGTCCAATCCGATCTCGCGTTGTTCGATGACGGACTGATTATCCTCGAACACGTACTCGATCGGGTCTTCCAAAGTGATGACATGGCGTTTCATGGTCGAGTTGATGTGCTCGATCATGGCGGCCAACGTGGTGGATTTGCCGCAGCCGGTCGTGCCCGAGACCAGAATGATGCCCCGGGGTATTTCGGCGAACGACTTGAGTATTGGAGGCAGGTTGAGTTCTTCGAAGTTTGGCACGATGGTTTTTACGTGCCGCATTGAAAGGCACCATTGCCCCTTCTGCTGATACACATTTGTGCGGAACCTGCCAACGCCCGGCAGATGATACGAAAAATCAACTTCGCGGTCTGTGTCCAGCCGCACCCTTGCATGGCGCGGGACGATGGTATCGACAATTTTGTTTATCCATTCCTCATTCGGCGTTGGCGCCTGAATCGCCACTAGCTGTCTGTTTATTCGGAAAATAACCGGGCCATCAACTTTCAGGTGAATGTCAGAGGCCATCCCCTCGACGGCCGTCTGGAGGATTTTGTAGAAGGTTTCCATCAAGAATAAATGTCCCGTTTTTCAGCGTGCGGCTGCACCTACGATTCTACTCAGGTTTTCTTGGGATTGGCGACTCAAGTCGATGAAAAGCAGTGAAACCACGTAGCCGCAGTGTTTGTTGCCGGTGCAATCGACCACAACGCCCGTCCCTTTGACCTTTCTCGAGTCAACAGGCGTTTCAAGTTCCAGAGTCAGTTCCGTCCAGAGCGGAATCGGATCGGCAGACATGAAAGCCACGCCGTTCCTTCGAATCAGTACCTGGTGTGGCGCAAGTTTCAGGACGGTCCCATGGTTTCGAACAGTGACAGGCTCAAAAGCGCCGGAATGATCAACTTTGCTCGTACTCATAAGAACCGCAGTCACACTACCACATTACTGTGTGGCGTCAACCATCAGAAACACACCACAGCCAGCGCGCAAACAAACAATCCCACCAATAACCCACGTTCCCTGCAGAAACGGCGCCCCTTCGCGCTGTGCTCTTGCCAAGGGATAAACGGTGTGGCCTTGACGGCCCGTAATCAGCTCGCTTCGCCGCGGTCTCCGCCTTGGCGTTGAGGCCGGTCTTCCCTTGGGCGAGCGATGTTGACTGTGAGCTGGCGGCCTTGGAATTCCTTGCCGTTAAACATTGTGACCGCTCGGTTCGCTTCGTCGGCAGTGGCAAACTCCACGAATGCAAAGCCGCGCGACTTGCCGGTGAATTTGTCCAGCATCAGATTGCAGGAGGTTACAACACCCGCCTGCGAGAAATAGTCGCTCAATTCCCTTTCCAATGTACGATAGGAGAGGTTCCCCACGAACAGTCTGCACGGATTATTGCTCATGTTTCAAACCGCTGTTTCCGCTCAAAGAGGACCGAGGGGTGCTGCACTCGCAGGTTCTCCGAAGCCCGCCATCAGAACTTTAAACCGATACACGGACATCTGTCAGACCGACACTACTGGTTCTTTGGGCGGCAAAATGGTACCAACGCACGCACATTAGTCAACAACCTTCGGCGCAGTTTGCAGGTGCGGTCCGACCACCGCACCACTTCAACCGCATTGCGGCTGGCAAACCCCCGGCTCCAAACAACGAGTCTGTCACTTTATCGGTGGGCAAAACCCCAACAACGAGTCTGTCACCATATGCTGCTCGTTCCGGTCCAAGAAATCGAAAACCTCAAATGGGGCAGGTACCCCGTGACTTCTTACGATCCAGATTCGCCGATCAACGGCACGAAAACTTCCTTGTCTGGGCTATGGAATCCAGCGTATCTGCGGTGAGTTTGTGCGGGCTCGATTGCGGCTGAAATCCCAGTATTCCGAGTTCGGAAACTTTTTGGCGTGGGCATCGAGAAAGCTGATGTTCGCCCCAGCCGAATGGAGTTGCGTGTGGACAAATGACCACCCGCCCACTGCGGGCAGGTTTTTCGAGTCAAACAACCACACCACCAGAGCTGGTTCAGGGATGTTGGAAAGTCGCACAGGACGACTCTCGTCGCCGGTGCCGTTCACGTGCTCGTTGAGGCAGTAATGGAACAGGTTGATCCCGTTGCTCCTTCGGGGATTTGATGGACACAACCAAATGGACGGACCGGGTCTTGCCGCAGGATTGGTGCGCCATGGCATTTCGTAATATGGCTTGATGCCGATCTGGCGTGGCAACAGCACGTACCACCCGGTGTTGGTCGCCCCAGGTCTTGGCGACGGCACACCCTCAGAAGGAAGGTAATCGTCGTGATCGGTAGCATACAGATGCGTTGCGATTCCCCATTGCCGAAGATTGTTCAGGCAGGAGACGGTATTGATCTTGGTTTTCGCACTGGCCAATGCCGGCAGTAAAAGCCCCGCCAGAATGGCAGTAAGGGCTATCACAACCAGTAACTCGATCAAGGTAAACGCCCGGTCAGCTTTCAAATCCAACCTCCTTTCTTTCCTGCGCGAATAACTTATCCAATTGGATAAACTCTGCAATTCCGGTCATCCGCATGCCGGAGCACATCGGGGATTGCCACGCATGTTTCCCAGCCCGGCGTAGCCGGAACCGAAGCTGCCAGGCGGGCACCGCCCAGGGCTCTTGCACCGCCCGGACCTTCAGCCACGCCGGACTGGGAAATGTGCCCTGCGACTCTAGCGTGCCGCGCGCGCATAAAGCCATTCGGTTGGGAAACCAGCGGCCTGGTTGAACGTTGCGGGTTGAATTTTGTACGTTGGACGTTGAGAGTGTCGATAGCTTGATCAGTTCGGTCTTCTTTTCGAGAACGTTCAACGTGCAACGTACAACGTGCAACGTTCAGAGGTATTACTGCTCGATGAATGCTGGTTTCAAATCCGCCTAAAGGCGGGACTCTAGCGGCCGCGGGCGTGGCATCGCCAGATGCGCAGGACAACCCATCGCCGCTAGAGTACCGCGTTTACGCGGAACACAGGCAGTTCACTTAACAGTGCTAATGGTCACGTTCCTGGAACTGTTCCGCCCAAAGGCGGGACTCTAACGGCCGCGGGCGCGGCTTCGCCCGATGTGCAGAGCAACCCATCGCCACCAGACTTCCGCGGTTACGCGGAAAACTGAAAGCTTTCTGGTCCTAACTTTGGTACCCCAGCACTTTACGCCTGCGCCGAGGGGCGACCTGCGACGCTCCAAGCCAACTACGTGTCTGTCCCCAATGTGGCCTCATTCGATCCCCCTGATGATCCCGATGGTTTTTCACGCGCTGGCGCGGATGCAGTGGGCGTTGGCAGGCGCGAAGCGCTTGGAGTGCGGCAGCTTGCTGCCGCTTTGTTTCTATGCACAACCAACGTGCCTGGAACCAGATCGGCATGGCGCACAAAACAACGTGTCTGTCCCCATATCGCGTCATGAAAAGCCCAGTGAGAGGGGCGTGCTTAAAAGGCACAAGACTCTCAAACGGAACTCTGTGGGTAACCAATCCCACCCGGCAAAGGCTAACCACCAGCCGGAAGCGAGTTTTGCGTGGCTATTTCACGCCACTGCGGGCTAAGACCTTCTGTTGACAATCAGAAGAAATCACGATAAGGATGCACACATCAAACACGAACCACACAATAGTCCACAATGAGCATACGAACACGGTTTAGTCTTCAAGACACCGAAATCCCAACACTTTGGTACAATCTCAACGCCGATTTGCCGGAACCGGTCCCGCCTCCGCTCCATCCTGGCACCAAACAACCCTTGACGCCCGATGCGCTGGCCCCTGTTTTCCCGATGAATCTCATAATGCAGGAGGCAAGCACGGAACGTTGGATCGAGATTCCTGAGCCTGTGCGGGAGATTTACGCGCTTTGGCGGCCAACACCCGTTTTCCGCGCCGTGCGATTCGAGCAGGCACTGCAGACCCCGGCACATATTTACTATAAATACGAAGGCGCAAGCCCGGCCGGAAGTCACAAGCCCAACACCGCCGTCGCTCAGGCCTACTACAACAAGGTCGCAGGCACAAAACGGATTTGCACCGAGACCGGCGCAGGGCAATGGGGTTCTTCGCTGGCATTCGCATGCCGCCTTTTCGGACTCGAATGCACCGTGTACATGGTAAAGGTGAGTTTTCATCAAAAGCCCTACCGCAAGCTGCTGATGCAGACATGGGGCGCAACCGTGTACTCGAGCCCAAGCGAAAACACCGAGTACGGACGCAAGGTGCTGGCCGAAGACCCCGATTGCCCGGGAAGCCTCGGAATCGCCATAAGCGAGGCAATCCAAGACGCGGTCACCAGCGGCAACGCGAAGTACTCGCTCGGCAGTGTGCTGAATCATGTTTGCTTGCACCAGACGGTTGTCGGCCAGGAATGCATCAAACAGATGGAACTCGCCGGCGAAGAACCGGATGTGATCGTTGGGTGCGTCGGCGGCGGCAGCAACTTCGCCGGGCTGGCGTTCCCATTCGTTCGGCGGAAAATCACCGAGAAAAAACATTACAAGATTCTGGCTGTGGAACCAACTTCGTGCCCAACGCTCACCAAGGGCGATCTCAGGTACGACTTTGGCGACACCGCCGAAATGACACCGCTTTTGATGATGTACACCCTGGGACACAAGTTCATGCCGCCTCGCATCCACGCGGGTGGGCTGAGGTACCACGGCATGGCGCCCATGGTAAGCCACATCAAGAAACTCGGCTTGATTGATGCCGTGGCGTACCCTCAAACCAAGGTGTTTGAAGCCGCAGTCGCTTTTGCCCGCAGCGAAGGCCTTGTCGTCGCACCAGAAACAGCTCACGCAATCGCAGCGGTAATAGATGAAGCCGTCAAATGCCGCGAGGAAGGCAGGAAACGCGTCATCCTTTTCAACCTCTCGGGTCACGGACAGCTCGATCTGGCCGCGTACGACACTTACCTGTCCGGCAACATGCAGGATGTTTGATTGGGCAATCAACAGCACAGCAATGCAAGGCGCAAACCGATCGGTCTTGACGCGTGGCTTGCCAACAACGGCGTGTTTCGCCACTGGCCGTGCTGAATGCGTTCGAGGCGCTTTTGAAGGTTAACAGCATAAACAAACAGCACAAACAAACAACTAGTCAGCCATGAAAAAGCACTACTCGTCAGTATGTAATGCCGTTCTGTGTGGCTTGTTGCTGCTGCCGGCAACGGCGCTCGCGCAGGGGTTCGGGGGACATTATCCAATAGGCGTCGAGGGAATCAAAGGCGGCACGCTGCCGCCCCCGGGCTTTTATATTCGCGACTACAACCAGTTCTACTTCGCGGATCGGCTGAACGACCCGCAAAGCAGAGCCATAGGTGACCTCGACCTGTTCGCTTACGCGCAGGCGTTTCGCCCGGTCTGGATCACCGACCTGCAGCTTGCAGGCGGACACTACGGAATGGACGTCCTCGTCCCGTTGATTCTCACAGACTTCTCACTGAAAGTCGGCGAGGGCAAAATGTCGGATTGTTCCTTCGGCCTTGGCGACCTGTTCGTCGAACCCGTCACCTTGTCGTGGCACTGGCAGAAGGCCGACTTTGGCGTCGGATACGGATTCTGGGTCCCAACAGGTCATACCAGTCTCTCCTCGCCGGCCAAGCCCGGCAAAGGGTTCTGGTCGCACATGTTCACCCTCGGCGGGACATGGTATCCAGACGTCGAAAAGACATGGTCGGTCTCGATACTCAACCGCTACGAGATTCACATGGAACATGAAGACATCGATATCACCCCGGGGAACACTTTCTCCCTCGAATTCGGCATCGGCAAGGCCCTGACCCAAACCCTCGAACTCGGCGTCGCCGGTTATTACCAACAACAGACAACCGAGGACGATGGGGATGTTCCGCACAGCAAGGAACTGGACCGCGTATTTGGTGTGGGTCCGGAAATCGTGATGGCATTCCCCAAATGCGCCATGTTCATTTCGCTGCGGTACGCCCGCGAGTTCGGCGCCGAAGACCGACCTGAAGGAAACACTGTCACTCTCACGCTCACCAAGAAGTTCTGATCGGATGTAAGAACAAGGGGCCATGCCCGCGCCAGGAAGCATGGCCCCGACGCGCTCATGGCAAAACCATCAAAACAAACAGCAAGTCCAAGCAAGGATATCAACGCGTGCCTGGCCCGTTGGACTGGATTGGTCAACGACGCTTTGGACCGGTACCTCCCGCAGCCAAATTGCGCCCCGGCCGCATTGCATCGTGCAATGCGATACTCGCTGTTCGCCGGTGGGAAGCGACTTCGCCCGGCTCTTTGTCTCGCGGCGGCGGAAGCGTGCGGCGGCCAAATTGAGAACGCAATACCTTTGGCCTGCGCAGTGGAATGCGTGCATACTTACTCGCTGATCCACGATGACCTCCCTGCAATGGACAACGACGATTTCAGGCGAGGCCGGCCGACCTGCCACAAGGTTTTCGGAGAAGCGGTCGCCATTCTGGCCGGTGACGCCCTGCTAACCCAGGCATTCGAAATCGTCGCTCTGGCCAAAGCGCAGCCGCGTTATTCACATGGGGACATGGTGCTCGAGCTGGCTCGTGCTGCCGGTTCCCGAGAGCTTGTCGGCGGGCAGGTCGCCGATCTTCAAGCCGAAGGCAGAAAGATCAGCACCGCCGAGTTAAAACGCATTCATCAAAGAAAAACGGCTGCACTCATACGTTGCTCGCTCCGGTTGGGCGGAATGAGCGTCAATTGCTCCCCGGCAGCACTTGATGCGTTGACAGAATTCGGAACCAACGTCGGCCTCGCGTTCCAGGTCATAGATGACATCCTCGACGTTACCCAGTCGAGCCAGCAACTCGGCAAAACGGCCGGAAAAGATCAGGCCGCCGAAAAAGCAACTTATCCGGCAATCGTTGGACTGGAGAAATCGCGCCAAATCGCTGCAAGGTTGACAAACCGCGCCTTTGAATCTTTGCGCCCGCTGGGATCGCGAGCTGACTTGCTGCGCGCTCTCGGCGAATTGATGCTGCGTCGAGACCGATAACCGCCGCGCAGGCCCGCGCCTTGGTGCAAACCGGCCGACAGTTTTTTCGGGAGTTGACCACCACGCAGAGCAAGGAGCCTGCGCACTGCAGACAATCAATAACGCAACAACACCACGTCGTGGATGTCCTCCACAACGACTTTCACGGTGTTGCCGGAGCGTGTCAACCGGGTTGATCTGTTCAATGCGCTCGCGTGTTTGATCGGACGGACGGCGCGAATGGTCGCCTTGAACATCGGGTGGTCTTCAATCAACCCGGGGAGCACGTAAGGCCTCTCGCGCGCTGGCGTCGTCTGCGGAGTCGCGTTGTAACACAACAGGTGCACCCGCAGAGTTCGGCTTGGCCAATCATCTGTAACAACCGCTTCCACGTTGGCAGGCGCCGAAATCTCTACAATCGGCTCGGGGTTCAGATGGCGCACGGCGTTCCGAATCAGGCGCCGCGCCTCGACAATGTGGTGTTCGCTGGCTGTGGCATAATCCGGTGAACATGCGAATGTGATGACCTGTCCACGGCCGACCCGGTTGATCAGGATCGCAGGGCCGACTTTGACATCAGCGCTCATGGGCCAATCGGTTCCTTCTTTACCTGCCAATTGCCTCGTTGTTCGGTGCGGCTTAAGGAGTTCACCTACAGCGGCGGCGCTTGTTGGCTGATAAATCACCGCGGGACCCTTCACAAGAAACGGCCAGTCAGATCGGACGTCCGTTGACAGTGCCTTTGCTGCTGCCCTTGAATTCTTCTCACCAGCCAAACGGTCTTCCGATTCAAACCGCACCCAGTTATCGAGGGAATCAAGTGTCCCAATCGTTCTCGAGCCGATCAACTCGCTCAACGAAGACTCATTCACGGGAGCGCCCATCCTGTCGAACAACCCGCTGCGGCCGGTGACCAACAGTCTGCCGCCCCTTTCCACATAGCCTCGCAGCATTCCAATTTCACGGGACGACAGAACACCTGCGTTCGGCAGCATCACAATGGGGAACTGCTCGAGCATTTCGGGTGTGACGTTTTCGTCGAGCAGCACACCGTACGGGATATGCTCGTACACCAGCGCCTTGTGTGCTCCCTGAAAGCTCTGAAAATAGTCAGCCGGTTTGTCCCTGCCCACCCAGTCGCGCGTTCGGCTGCTGAAGTAAACGCCCACCTCGGCAAAAGGTTTCTGGCCAAAATGTTTGCTCTTGGCCCGTGCTTCGCGGAAAGCGATTCCAATGCGCTCGTAAGCCACCGGATCAAGCCACCCGTCAAAACCGGTCTTGTCAACCATCGTCACAAACGCACCGTGCGCCAGCAGGGTCAACAGCTCCCAACGAATGTCATTCAACGGCCGTGTGGTCTGGTCGTGGTACATTCGCACGCCGCGTTGCATTGCTACTTGAACGCGCTGGTGTGGTGCCGCTGCCCGGTAAAACTCTGCGTTCAAACCAACCGTCAAAGCGCTGAATCCCCAAACCCCGGTTTCTCCGGTTATAAAATCACCATTGCCCGCATGTTGGACCGGGCGCTGGCCGACTTCGAAACTGAACGGCGGGTTTCCATGGTAGTTGAAATCAACAGAAGCGCCGGGATTGATCGATTTGATGTGCGCCGCAAGCGCCTTTTCGAAGCGCTCGCTTGACCGATAACGAAACTCGAGCATGTCATCCCATGCTGCGTCCCATGTCAAGCCGCCCGGCATGGCGTGTCCGAACTCCTGCTCGAACCGCGCCCGACACACATCACACCAACAGCCATACGGCGGCCCAAACCCTTGGTCCAGCATGTCAATGTGGAATCCGTCGATGCCGTACTCGAGCATTTCCGCAACAATTTCCTTCATTGCTTCCAGATACCCGGAGTTGAAGCAGAACCTGCCTATCCGGTTGCCTGCAGGATCGCGCATTTCCCATTCCGGGTGTTTGGCCAGGAAATGTCCGCCCTGCTGGACCACGCAATAGGCAACAACCGGAAGGTTGTGCTTGCGCGCCTCGTCTAATGCTTCACGCAGCGGATCACGAGTGCCCAACCCGGGCGCTTTCGGCAAAAGCTTCGAGTCGTAATACGCGTAGTCCCCGTCGCGCGCCCAGATCACAAGGTATTGGACATCGGCCTCAACCGCCCGCCGCACAATCTCGCGCCCGTCAAACCTGCTGCAGTACCGCGAATCGTTCTGGTCACTGTAACCAAATTGCGCGCCGGTTGGACCGACTTCCATTCCCACAACTACACGGTCAAACCACGGTTTGCCTTTTTCGGTAACGCCTTGAGACAGAATCCGGGACTGCCCCGATACAAGCAACAGCGGGATCAAGCAACACAACAGCCAGTTCACCGCACGATCTTCAGAATAAACAGAGGCAAAAGCAAGCGCCGGGTGTGACCTGCCTGACCCGTGAAACGTGTGTAGCCCGGAAATTTCACCGCCTGACCTGCTTAAGACACTCAAAGCTTCATTCCGGTGAGATTTCCGGGCCCGCATATTCCTTGATTTCTTAAAGACACACGTTTTGCAGACCGCTCAGGGCGCATCATCATATTGATAAGTCCTTCATATTCGTCAACATTCTCACGCTGCGAGTTTGGTCAATTCCTGCGTATCTGCTTCTTTGGCAGCCAGTAATGCGGTCACGATGGTACGGCCTTTGGGAGTGAGTCGAATAGAGTGACAGGCTCGTTGTCTGGGTTGTGCACCCTGATTGCGGCGTGGCCCACAAATTATCCCCTATTCCAATCGGCGGCTGCCAAAGTCTGCGGCGGAACCGCTCGGATGCGGATCCGGGTAGAGCCGGTGGTCTCCCACCGGCTCCCCCACAGACCCGTGCGAGCGGTTTTCCCGCACACGGTTCTTCCGGTTACGGCTTCGCACCGTAGATGCTCTGAACAATGCGCACCGGCGGAAATACAAATGTCTC
>JAAYVR010000175.1 GCA_012517065.1 Verrucomicrobiota bacterium
ACGTCATGCCGATAGGGTTCCAGGCACGTTGTTTGCGCATAGAAACAAAGCGGCAGCAAGCTGCCGCACTCCAAGCGCTTCGCGCCTGCCAACGCCTACTGCATCCGCAGCCGTTCGAGTCCCGCCTTTAGGCGGCTTTGAAACCAGCATTCATCGAGCAGTAATACCTCTGAACGTTGTACGTTGTGCGTTGCACGTTGGACGTTCTCAAACACTTAACCGTCGGGAAACGTGCATGATCCAGGCTTTCAGCCCTTATTGACAATGATCTTGCGCCTGTCACCTGGGCCGCTGGCCCAGGCTGGTATGGAGCCGGGCCTTCGGCCCTCGACTTACTGGCCCACGCACACCAACTTTCTGGAACACAGTCAGGGGCGTTCATGGCTGAAACAATCAACTACGCTGCCATGCACAGCGCGGTTGTCTTGGCCGGCGAGATTTCCTGATTGGCGAGGCGCACAGTACGGCAGGAACGGCGATCGGCCGTTGTGCAGTATGGCGGTCCCACGCTCGGTCGGTCTGAGACCGAGCCTCGTTAATGTCATGTATGAATCAAGAATGCGGCATTGTTCGCACATCGGCGGTAGGTTAGAATCTACGCGCCGAAGTGACCGAAACTCGCATTCAAATACCGCGACTGTTTGACAGCCTTGCCGAGGCGGCCAAGGCCGCTCAGGCCGACGTATTCCAACGCCTTGGGACCAGTGGCGAGGGTCTGGCGTGGACCGAGGCACAGCGGCGCCTCGAGCAGTTCGGCCCGAACGAGCTTTCCGCCCAGAAACCACCGGGCTGGCCGCTGGTACTGTGGAGCGCCCTCAAACATCCGTTCAACGCTGTGCTCGGTGTCCTGGCAGTGATTTCGCTCGCAACCGGCGATCTCAAGGCAGCAGTGGTCATGGTCACAATGATTACCCTGAGTGTCGGATTGCGCTTCTGGCAGGAGATGAAATCTCAGGTCCAAGCCGAGTCGCTCCGGAAGCTCGTCCACACTGAAGCCACAGTCCTGCGCACCCAAAACGCAGGTGTGAACCGTAAACCAAACGCCTTAAACCGTCTGGCTTCAGACATCCACACGCGCGAGCTGGTGCCAGGTGACGTGGTTCTGCTTTCGGCTGGCGACATGGTCCCTGCCGATCTACGCCTGCTTGAATCGCGCGACCTGTTTGTCACGCAATCCGCGCTCACGGGCGAGGCCATGCCAGTGGAAAAATACGAACCGGAACGGCAACTGAGCCGCCGCGAGTCCACCTCGAGGGAAGGCTTGCCCGTAGAAGTGCTTGACTCGCCCCACTTGCTCTTCATGGGCAGCAGTATCGTCAGCGGCACAGGCAGGGCAATCGTGCTGGCCACAGGCAACCACACCTATTTCGGACAAATGGCCGACAAGCTCAGCGCCAAACGACCCGAAACAGCGTTCGACCGCGGCGTCAGGCAGGTCAGTTGGCTGCTGATCCGATTCATGCTGGTGATGGCGCCTTTGGTGTTTCTTCTCAACGGCTTGCTCAAACACGATTGGCTGGAAGCGTTCTTGTTCGCCGTTGCCATCGCCGTCGGCCTCACGCCAGAAATGCTGCCGATGATCGTCAATGCCAACCTCGCCCGCGGAGCAATCGCACTCGCCCGCCAGAAAACCATCGTCAAGCACTTGCACGCCATCCAAAACTTCGGCGCCATGGACGTGCTTTGCACCGATAAAACAGGCACGCTCACTCAGGACAAGGTGGTGCTCATCCGGCATGTGGATTTGCGAGGCAGCGACAGCCGGCGAGTGCTCGAACACGCCTACCTCAACAGCCTTTTCCAAACCGGTCTCAAAAACCTGCTCGACCGCGCCGTCATTGACCGCGCCGAGGCGTTCGACATGCGCAAAGTGGCCAAAGAATGGTGGAAAGAGGATGAAATCCCGTTCGATTTCGTCCGCCGCCGGATGTCCGTCGTGCTAACTCGCGGAAGACAAGAGCGCGTTCTTTTCTGCAAGGGCGCAGTCGAGGAAATGCTCGACATCTGCACCAAAGTCGAAGACGACGCGCAAATTGTCGAATTGTCAGATGAACTCCGCGAGCAACTGAAAACGCTCCGCGACCGGCTCAACGAAGACGGCCTCAGGGTCATCGCTGTTGGCCACAAAAAGCTGCCGCCCGTCGGCCCGCCGGTTTCCACCACCGACGAGCAAGGGCTGGTCTTCTCCGGGTTTGTCGCTTTCCTGGATCCAGCCAAGGAAACCACCGCTGAAGCACTGCGACTGCTCCGCGACCATGGCGTCCGCGTGAAAATCCTCACCGGCGACAACGCAGTCGTTGCCCGCAAGATCTGTCGGGACGTCGGCTTGGACGTAGCGCACGTCGCCACCGGGGCTGAACTCGAGGCGCTTGACGACGTGTCGTTGGGCGAGCTGGCCGAGCGCACAACCATTTTCGCAAAACTTTCGCCATTGCAAAAAGCGCGCATTGTGCGCGTGCTCAGGGCGCGCGGTCATACCGTCGGGTTCATGGGCGATGGCATCAACGACGCCACCGCGTTGCGCGAGGCCGACGTCGGCATTTCGGTTGACACGGCGGTGGACGTGGCCAAGGAAGCTGCGGACATTATATTGCTTGAGAAAAGCTTGCTGGTGCTCGAACGCGGCATTGTCGAAGGCCGCCGCACATTCGGCAACGTCATCAAATACATCAAAATGACCGCCAGCTCGAACTTTGGAAATGTGTTCAGTGTGCTCGCAGCCAGTGCGTTCCTGCCTTTCCTGCCCATGCTCGCAGCGCAACTGCTCGTTCAAAACCTCCTTTACGATATCTCACAGATCGCCATCCCGTGGGATCGAATGGACGAAGACTGGGTCAAAGTTCCACGCCAGTGGAACGCAGGAACAATTGCAACGTTCATGCTCTGCATCGGCCCGATCAGCTCCATCTTTGACATCACATCATTCTGGGTCATGTGGCACGTGTTCGGCGCCAATTCCGTCCATCAGCAATCACTCTTCCAATCCGGATGGTTCGTCGTCGGACTTCTGACACAAACGCTCATCGTGCACATGATCCGCACCGAAAAAATCCCGTTCGTTCAAAGCACAGCCGCGCCCGTGGTGCTCGCAACCACACTGGCCGTAATGGCCGCAGGGGTTTGGCTGCCGTTTTCGCCGATTGCCTCCGCGGTTCGATTGCAACCGTTGCCAGCGGGCTTTTTCATCTACCTGCCAATGGTGCTGCTCGCGTATTGCCTGCTGACCCAGTTTGTCAAACGCCTTTACATCCGCCGGTTCAGAAACTGGCTGTAGGCCAAAAGGAATCTGTCCCCACGCACCAACCGAAATCTCGCCGGTCCAGGGAATCAATACCGTGCCATTATGGCGTACCGGGCTGCAGCCGGTTTCTGAATGCGAATCCATTCCTTCGCAGGATCAAGGTCGGTCCATTGAGCGTCGTTCACCATTGCCGATTGCAACGGCTTCTTCTCGGGGTGCCGAATGCGAACCAGAATCGTCGATGGCCGCCGGTCACTCAGAAACTCAATCGATGCAGTGATCAATCCGGTTGCTGAAGCGCTGGAAATGCGCAGGTTCACAGGACCGAAATACGTTGGTGCCCCGGCGACAACAATTTGCTTTCCATCAGCCAGCCACGGTCGTGGCACTGCCTGTCCAATGAACAAAGTCCCATCGCCGCGCAATTCGTTCAGCAACATGTTGCGGTACAGCTCGAACCATGCGCCGTCCGTGCTTGGCGGCATGTAGTATTGGCCCCAGGCCCACCGATGTTCAAGCGGTGTCAATTGATTGTGCGAAAAAGCACACGCTATCATGCTGTAAAAGGTGCGAATGGCGGCTTCTGGCTCGTCTCGAAGCAGATACACTGTTCCCTGCTGGTTATAAACCGGTTCATTTGCCATGCCCCATTGGTTCAAAAACAGGTTGTCCTCGTGATCGTTCAACATCGCTGCGGCCAGCCAGCCATGAGGGTCAACGGCCGACAGCCTCGCCAAATGCAGCGGTCCCGTGTCCACGTCGGTCGGATACCATTGCTCAACAAGGCGCCGCGGCTCAGCCGCATCCGACGGCACATGGTTGATCCATGATCCATCTTCAAGTTGAACAACCGGAGCTTTGACGCTGGCACACGCAAATCCGCGTTTCACACAATCCCGCAACAGTTCCGCAACCGATTTTGCCTCCTCTGCCCGGGGATGGCGGTGAGCTTCGAGTGCACCCCCGAATTTCTCCAGTCCGGCCACATAGTACGCGTTCAAAAACGCCCACGGCCGCGGTTCTTTCGAAAGGTCATTAAGCGGTTCCACGACAAGTCCCGACGCATCCTTTGCTTCTTGCGCTTGTTTGACCCTTTCAATGCACCAATCCAGTGTCTTCAATGCTTGCGGCAACTGGCGATCGAATGCAACGCGATCCCGAGACAGCAAGTAGTCTTGTGCCATCGCATACAGCATTCCCGGTGAGTTTACGCCCCAATCTGCGTATCCGCTGATTCGTCCGTCAGCTCTCTGCTGGCTCTTGAACATCGATGCCAGTTCTTCCTCCGCGACAGCGAAGTAGCCTCTCAAACCATGAATCATGTAATCGACGTAAACTGCGTGGTTGATAGGCCAATCGGCGTTTGCTTGTCCGTAGGCGAAATTCGAGTACGGAAGGTCCATTTGCTCGGCGCCGGTTGGATCATTGCGATATCGCGGCAACGCCAGAGCATGCCACAAGCTGGCCCGACAAAGGTCGTTCACATGCTTTTCCGGCACCTCGAACCGCGCACCGCGAGCCAGCCAACTCTCCCAGTAACGAACTGTCGCCTGACGCACCTGGACATAATCGACCGCAGCAAGAACCGAGGCCGATTCGGGAGCGACAACCGGCGACGGGATTTTCACAACCAAAGTGTTCGTTTGTCCTGTGCCGAGTTCGCCTGCGCAGTCGAACTCGATGGTGGGGTTTGTGTCAGCCTGCCCAACGCGGATATTCCCAATGGCAAGTGCCGGTCCGGTTTGAATCATCAGCCACAACCCGCCTGTCGCGCGGTCAACAACGCAATACTGCCCTGAAATCTGTCTCAGCTCGGGCTGGCAATTGGTGTTTTCCGTGCTGAGCCGGAAACCAAGTGTGGTCGGCCCTGGACCCGAAACCTGCACCATGGTCATAAGCACGCTCGCAACCTCCCCGCGCCTGTTCGCGGGAGGTTCACTCAATTGTGCCGCGAATTGCTCGATTTCACATGTTTGCCCGTTTCGCTTGAAGGCGGTGGAAAGTATCGGCAGACCATCGACGATTCGTTGCCCGCTCCATTTGGATTCGCGCCATGCAAGGTCAAACCTGAATCTGTGCGGCGACCCCAAATCAGGGCGTACGTTCCCCCATCTATCGATCCCAAATTTGTAAACTGACCCGTACCGCGCTGTCAGCCCCGTGAGATGCCCTTTTGTGCCCAACCAAGTGCTCTCCCACGGTTTGTCATACTGAACCGGGTTTCCTATGTCCTCCCACTTGTTTGTCCATTCTGCAAGCGTGGATTCTGGCTGGCGCCTGATGCGATCAAGTATTCGCTCGCCTTTCAGCGACGCCAAATGGGCTGAGAACCCAATCGGAGAATCCGCAAGCGTGACAAACGCATCGTGTTCGGGCAACCACATGGCTTTATGCAGCTTCAACTGTTCGAGGCCGATCGTAAACCCCGCCGTGCCATCAGGAGCAGTCAGCACGGTCAGTAACGGAGCTCCGGGCTGAAAAGCCGGGTCTTGTTTCAACCGTTCGACCTGGTTCGACACGCTGTTGTCCAAAAGGTATCTCCAAATCGAATGCGGCTGCCGCACCGGCAGTGCCGGCTTGTCCCATGCGACTTCGACTTTCACAACTTCGACGGCCCCGCCTCCAACGGTGATCTCACGCGGAGCCGCCGTCACCTCAACACCAGGTGAGCCCGCAATGAACCGCGGCGTAAAAGTCTTGCGGTCTGTTCCCCGGTGACCAAACGACACCTGAACAGCCAGTTTCTCCCTTCCTTCGGCAGCAAAAACGCTAATCAAACCCGCACCTGGCCGCCCCATGGCAAATGCAATGGCCAAAATGCACAAGCACCGCCACAGCTCTCGCCCACGACTCCCAGCCGGTTGCAGGACCTTGCCCCGGCCCCCACACCTGCTTTCGGTCGCAGTCAGTGTCAAAGCCCGCCACCGTTTTGCCCCAAATCGAATTGCCCGTTCAATGAATTGCCAAATCACAACGTCGTTGTTGTCTGGAAGCAACATCCTCATGCGGTTGGTTGCACCGCGGTTTCGGGACGTCCGCTTCACCAAAAACCAATGTCACACGATCTCGCAGTTGCTCCGCCAAATACGCAGTCAACCCCGGATTCACAAAAACCTCGCGCTCAGAATACTCGCAGGAATACGCGGCTCAGGACAAGCACTTCCGATCTTGCGCGCAGCCCGGAAACCTCACCGGCCACCTCGTCGGATTCAACCATGCCTTCACCCCGGTGAGATTTCCGGGTTTGCTTCCCCGTCGGCTGGACGGTTCTGCGCACCGGCTGTATTATTCTGCCGTGAACGAAATCCTTCTCGGACTTCTCGCTGCAATGCTGTCCACCAACCCGGTGGTCGCAGTCAGTAATCTCGTGGCGCAAACGACAGGCGTTAAGCTGCAGGTCGTTGATCCCGCCGATCCGGTCGAGCAAGAACTCGACAAAATCATGGAAGCCGACGACAAAGCTCAGACCGAAATAGACCAATGGATCCGCGACAACAGCGCTTTCGCTGCCGAAGGCGCAGACTACAGCCAGATCACACTCAACGCTCGAATTGACCAACGCTTTGAAGAGATCAAAAAGGCTTATGAGGATTTCATTCAACGGCACCCGAACCACGCCCGCGCCCGACTCGCCTATGGCAGTTTTCTAAACGACTTCAAGTTCGAGGAAGAAGCAAGAACCCAGTGGGAAAAAGCCCGTGAACTCGACCCAAAAAACCCAACTCCATGGAATAACCTCGCCGATTATTACAGCCACCGCGGCCCGGTCAGGAAAGCCTTCCAATACCTCGAAACCGCCATCAAACTAAACCCGTTCGAACCGGTCTATTTCCGCAACCTCGCCACTCTCGTCTTCCTTTTCCGCAAAGATGCAAAGGAAATCTATAACTTGAAAGACGATGAAGCCGTCTTCAGGCGTAGCATAGACCTGTACATGCGGGCGCGCAGACTCGATCCTGACGATTTCACCCTGGCCACTGACGTTGCCCAGGTCTATTACTTCCTGAAACCTGAAGTAACAGACGACCCGGAAGAATCAGCCGAAGCCGCAGATGAGCTGGCAGATGAAACTCTCGCCGCATGGGATGAAGCACTCAAACTCGCACGCACCGAACTCGATCGCCAAGGCGTCCTGATACATCAGGCCCGGGTTTGCATCCAATACGACCGCTTAGCCCAGGCCCGCGAACATCTCAAAGGTGTCACAAATCCCGCTCTCGCCACCCTCAAAAACAGACTCCAACGCAATCTCGAGGAAAAGGAAAAACAAAAAGCCACATCCCCTCCTGCAGCCGAACCTGCCAAGGTGCCCCCGAAATCAGAATCTTGACCCGTAAATCTCACCAGAATGAAGCTCTGGCTGTCTTGGGCAGGTGAGCCGGTGAGATTTCCGGGTTGAGTACTTGCGCTTCTATATCTTGAGATCGCGCCGCACTGAGGCCAACGCGCTCTCGGCGATCTCAGCCCTTGCCCAAATCCGGCTTTTCCATGAAAGCGTAGCAAAGCATGTGACAGATGGTCATGTGACAGTCTTCCACGCGCCCGTAGTGAGCATCGTTTATGACGATGACATCGTGTGCAATTTCTGCAACACGGCCGCGTTTGCCTCCAACCAATGCCACCGTGTGCAAGCCGTTCTTCACAGCCCAGTCGATCGCTTTCACCACATTCGGTGAATTACCGCTCACGCTCATCGTGATGGCAATGTCGCCCGGCCTCGCATAGTTCTGGAGCTGGCCAACAAACACGTCCTCGTACGAGTAATCGTTGCCCAACGCCGTTACCCAGCTCACATTGTCGTTCAAAGACATCACCCGAAATCTCCTGCCGAGCTTGTCAGACGCCCCTTTGCCAAGGTCGGTGGCGAATTGGGACGCGTTCGCTGCGCTCCCCCCATTGCCAAACACAAATATCTGCCGCTCTTCCAAAAGAGCACAGCGAAGCAAACCGATTATCCGCTCAACTGCGCCTGTCGGGATCGCTCCCAGAGCAGCTTGTTGTGCCCGAATGTAATCTCGAATCCATTGTTCCATGGCCCAAAAGATGCCAAAGCCACCTCAGTTTTGACAGAGTTTTTCCCGTAAACAGCAATTCACCACCCCCCGCCGCCCAACCCGGAAATCTCGCCGGCCCCCTCGGCCTCACCAGTTCCTTCGGCCCGGTGAGATTACCGGGCCAAAGAAACCCGCGCCCAAACGAGAGAATCTCACTTCCCAGACCGCCCACCGTGCTCACCGCCGGAGCTGCTCCGGGCCGGGTGCTCGACGGCGCGCGTCGCACTAGGAGCGAATCATGATCAGGAGCATCTTAAACCGGGTGATGGCTTTGAGCGCATGCGGCTCATTCGCCGGCATCAGAATCAAGTCCCCTGATTGAAGCCGACTGGGCTTGCCGGAAATGCTCACCTCGACCTGGCCATCGAGCACTTGCACCAGAGCGTCGAAGGGCGCCGTGTGCTCGCTCAGACCTTGGCCGGCATCAAAGGCGAACAACGTCACAGTCCCCGTGGGTTTCCGGAGAATCTCCCGGCTGACGACCGCATGGTCCTGATAGCTCAGCAGTCCGGCAAGATTGACCGGACCTGGCCCAATCCCGGCCGCTTTCGGTGTTTCTGACATAGCAGCGTCCCTTCTATCTCCAGTTCAATGCACGCTCCTGGCGAGAGGAACTTCGTTTTCCCCTCTGAGGCCCCGGCCTTCACAGCGCTGGTGCTTCTCAAACGCACCGCGTGGTTCACCAACAACAATACCCACACTGCCCAAGCGACCTGCAAGAAGAAAGACTGTCTGCCAACTGCGCCCTGCTCGCTGCGACATCAACCAGCCTGTTGGCGTTCCATCCGCCGCGGCCACCTCCTCAACAAATCCGAGATGCGCCCAACACAAACTTCATCCCAAGACAGCTCTTGGAAACCTGGGGCCAAAACACTGCCTCATATGGTGCATCTTTCAGAAAACACCGAACCGTCTCGGCTATGGGCTTATCGAAATTCGGTAAAACTGCGCTCGTGGTTCCACAACCGGCACTGCGGCCGTGAAAAACCCGCCATCTTTGCGCTGAATTCGTGCCTGCGGTTCGACCTTCCACAACCCTCCTGTCGGGACAACAGCGCTTTCAACCCGGTAGGTTCTGTCCCCAAACGGCGAAAAGAAAGTTATCTCGACATTCTCGCCTGTCTTTTGAAGGCGGTCTATTCTAGCCCCTGCATCGGCAACGGGTGTCAATGTCTGAATCTTCCCACTCCACCCCGTCACGTAGGCTGCACCCCGGTCTGCCGCCAACGCGTAAGGATGGTGCAGCGTGGGAATGTCCGGGTTCGCCCACCCATGCAGCAACAGCGCAAAGCTCATGCCGCATGTCACCCCAGGATAGTATGCTGTGGCCATGACGCTGTGCGTGGCATTTGTCAGATCAATGTTGAGCTTCAGCCGCCACAGTCCTTCCGGGTTCTTGACAACATACAATGTCGAGTCATCGACAAAACAGACATCGGCAAACGCCAGGCTCCAGCTTGAATCCCACCACGGCGAAAAAGCGCCAGCCGGTATGCGGATGCGATTCCATGCCGCAGCGTCGGTCATGTTGTTCAGCAAGGGCAACCACGATAAATGAAACACGGCAACGCCACCCCCGGTTGCCATTGCCACAAGGCCCGAGTCCGTGACGTCAATCGTTTGCACCGATTTCCACCTCGAACACAACAGTGGCATTTCGTGCGTCACTTGAATTGGCGCATTCGGGTTTCTTCGGTCCGGCGGCCCATCCGGATACTCGATCCTGAAGATGTTTAAAGTCGGATCGCCCACCAGAAGGCCCGGCCAGCTTGTGATTATGAGCCTGCGTTTTCCGGCGTCAGCGTGATACTTCATGCACCTGGTCTGCATGCTGGTGCTGTAAATGTTCGTGGCGAACCCGCTGGCACGGCAGTCGCGATGCAAAGTAATGCTCGGCGCACTTGGATCAACGACATAGGCACGGAAACCATCGCTGCCTGTCAGCATATAAACAAGGTCTGGCTCAGGCCACACCGCGCTGACACCAGAGCTGCCACCGCCAGGTGGATCGATCGTCTCCGATTCGGCAAGCAACAGTATGTTGGTGTCGGTCTCCCGGTACAGGAGGCCAATCACCTTTTCACCCCATGCCATCGCTTTCTCATGACCAAGCGCTGCAATGAGCGTTCCGGCCTCGGGATCGCGTCGCGTGCACACCGCGCTGACCGGATTGGGCTGCGGCTTGTCCAAAGACCAGTCAAACTCAACGTGCCTCCAATTCGATTCGTCAGCAACATTCGTGCAGCTGGCACTCCACGGACCCGCTCCACGCCCTGCAACGTAAACACGGTCGCCGGCCAGCGAAATGTTTTCTGTCATCGCAGCCGAAACCACCCATTGGTAATCCCGTTGCCTGGAAAAGCTGAATTTGGGTGCAAGCTGAAAATCCAAAGTGATAAAACCACCCCATTCATCCGCAACAATCACCTTGCCTGAGTTTGTGCTTCCAGCCGACAGAAATCCGGTGACTCCAAATGCCCAATCCAGCGAGTTGTAGGTGGCGCTCGGGAGCGTCTTGGTGCCGAATGTGTCCAACAGGAATATGTCCGGTCGTTCACCATACCACGAACAGCCTGCTGTCACCCTCTCATCGATAACTTTCACACAGGAAACACGCCCCAAAGAAATCCCGCTGTAGATTGTGCGGCTCAGTGACAAGTGGTTGGTGCCTTCGCACAATTCATAAACGCGAAAAAGCTGGTTTCCCGCCGCCGCCACCCCCGTCCACAACGCACTCCCGCAGACATCCATGTCGCAAGCCAGCACCGCCCCGGTCTCCTCACGGTGGTTCAGACGAGGCCTGCCAATGGCGCTCGTGTCGAGTTCGAGGATGTACTTGTCCGCTCCTGTCACAGAAAGATAGCCTGATACATAAGCTTTCGAGTTGAGAGGATCCAAGGCAATCGAGTGCTGTCGTTCTTCCGGTGCTGCCTCCCTTCCAAAAGTCCCAAGAGGAATCAACTCGTCATCCACAAACTGGTAAAAGAGCACCCGCAGAGTCGTCGCCCCCCAAAGCGGCGCGTGCTCGCACAGACCCACCAGCAAACCACCAAACCTCCCTGCCGGATCCGATCGAGCATCCACTCCAATGTATGACCCGCCGGCAATCGCCGCCACCGGCGATGTCTTCCCCTCCCTCAAATCCGCGCACCGATATATTAACAAACCATGATCGCCCGCCACAAAGAGATACCCACTACGCACGCGCAGTTTCCCCACACGTTGATTCAAATAGAATCGGGAACGCCTCTCATGCGAACCTGTTCCCTTGATTTCGTACACGCAAAGCGCTTCAAAACCCGACACCCCATAAAGGCACTCCCCGTCGGTTTCCACAAGAAATGCCGCGCCCGGCAACCCGATTCGTTCGAGAGCAAGACCGTATGGTGCTAATTGCCCCGGTGGCAATGCGCGATCCACAACAAACGGAACTGGCGCGGACCTCGCACCAGACGAGCTGCGCACAACCAGACTGCCTGACGCCGCGTCGCCAGGAACTGTGAAAGTGATTTCGCTGTCGGTCCATTTGTACGGTCCGACTCGCAATCCTGACAGAACCACCCAGCCCCGTCCCACACCGAATCCGCGTCCGACAATCCGGACCTCGGCATTTGGCGGGGCGTTTGTGGGCAAGACATAGTCAATAATCGGATCGGATACATTTCTGTCCTCTCCAGTAACTTTGGCACCCGCGCCCTGCGCCAAATACACAGGCATGAAACACCCGATCAATAGAAGTTGGCCAACTCTGCCCATGCCCATTCAATCGTGAGCCGCCTAACGCGGCCTTCAAAGCTTCACTAATAACTGGCGCGATCCAGTTTAACTTTGCCCCGAAAAATGTAGTAGATGCTCGATGTGTACCCAATGACAAGAGGCATGCCGATCAACGCAATCGTGAGCATCACGCCAAGCGTCTTTTGCGACGACGCCGCATTGCGGATCGTCAAACTGTGTTCCGGGTTCGGAACGCTCAACACGAGGTTGGGGTACATCCCGATCGCACATATCGCAAGCAGCATGATCACCGCAACGCACGAGGAGAGAAACGCCTGCCAATCCCGCCTCCGCCCAATCTCACGCACAACGTTTGCAATCGCAAGCAGGTTCACAACCGCAAGGCAGAAAAGCCACGGCTTTGACCTGAACCGCTCGACCAGGTGCGGCGCCCAAATAAATGTCGCGACCGTCAATAGCGCGTAACACACCACAAACCCGCCGATCGCTTTCGGCGCCCAACCCCGAAGTTTCTCGTGCACGGTCCCGTTCGTCTTCAACAGGGCATAAATTGACCCGTGCATCGTAAAAAGCGCTATGCTGGTGATCCCCACCATGATCGGGTACGGCCGCAGCAGGGTCCAAAACGATCCCGTAAACTCACCACGCGCATCGAGCGGTATCCCCACCGCAACGTTCCCAAATGCAACCCCAAGCAGTAAACCGGAAAGCAGGCTCCCCAAAGAAAAACTCGTGTCCCAGACACAGCGCCACAGTTTGCTTTCGCGTTTGCTGCGAAACTCGATCGCAACAGCTCTGAAAATCAGCGACACAAGCAGCAGCACCAATGCAAGGTAAAAGCCCGAAAACACAGTCGCATACACATTCGGGAACGCGGCAAACAGCGCCCCGCCACCGGTCACAAGCCAAACTTCATTGCCGTCCCACACCGGTCCAATGGTGTTCAGCAAAATCCGCCGCTCGTTGTCGCCTTTGACAAACAAATGCAGTGCGCCCACGCCCAAATCAAAACCATCCAACACGGCGTACCCGGCAAACAACACTGCAATCAAAATGAACCACGTAGTGTTGAGGTCTAGTGTTCCAAAGTCCATGGCACTCTCCTTTCAGCCGCGGGCCAGCTTGCCTGTTGGGACCAGATCAGCCTCGTCCGGCCCATGCTGAATCTTGTCGTTCAACAAATAGATAAACACCGCGAACAACAGCAAATACACCGCCGTAAAAAGAAAAATCGACGCAATCACTGCATCTGCCTTCAGTACGGGCGACACCGCATTCGATGTGCGCAACAATCCCTGTACAATCCACGGTTGACGCCCAACTTCGGCCGCAAACCACCCCGCCTGATTCGCTATGTGCGGCCCCAACACAGAAATCACCAACAGCCACAGCAGCCAGCGATTGTCAGCCAACGATCCTCGCCTCGAATGGTAAAGGCCCAAAACCGAAATGAATATCAACCCAAAACCCACCGCCACCATCAAATGAAAGAATTGAAAGGTCATGTTCACCGGCGGCCGGTCTTTCGGGTCCGGCGCAGCTTCCCGCAAGCCCGTAACCGGCTTCGAAGGATCGTTATGCGCCAAAATGCTCAGCAAAGACGGGAGCGCCGGACCCATCACACTCTCGCTCTTTTCGTCAACCCACCCAAACATCCGTAATGGCGCATTCGAGGTCGTGTCGTACAGACCCTCAAAAGCCGCCAGTTTCACAGGCTGATTCTTCGCAACCCCCTGCGCGCTCATGTGGCCGCTAACAAGCTGC
Source organism: Verrucomicrobiota bacterium (assembly GCA_012517065.1). Classification (GTDB taxonomy): domain Bacteria; phylum Verrucomicrobiota; class Verrucomicrobiia; order Limisphaerales; family J093; genus JAAYVR01. The sequence goes on from JAAYVR010000175.1 coordinate 13,798, forward strand.
AATAACGACGCCACCAGCGCCACCGGCAGCGCGAGACGAATCGCCGCACGCGCAAAATCCATGTGTTTCCTCTTTAGCAGGTACCATGCGCTAACGCTGATCACAAGGAACGCACCCGCCTGCCATGCCCCGCAAAGGGTGTGAAACAGCCTGTCAATCGAAGAATGATTGAAAACCATGGCCCAGAAATCAGTAATCTCAGCGCGCGCGCCGGCACCTTCCCCAACTATGTGAAATCCCGCCGGCGTTTGCATCCACGAGTTCGCCACAACTATCCAAATCGCGCTGAAATGCGCCCCCAAACACACCATGCACGTGGACACAAAATGCACCGTCCGGCTGACCTTGTCCCAGCCAAACAGCAGCACAGCGAGAAAACCCGATTCGAGGAAAAATGCAAAAATGCCCTCCGCAGCAAGCGCGCTCCCAAAAACGTCGCCCACAAACCTCGAATAAGCCGCCCAATTCGTCCCAAACTCGAACTCCATCACAATCCCAGTGGCCACTCCCATGGCAAAGATCAATCCAAACACCCGGGTCCAGAACCTTGCCATCTGATGATACAACGCATTCCCCGTCTTGAGCCATGCCGCCTCGATGAACACCAGCAACAGCCCTAGCCCGATGCTCATCGGCGGATACAGGTAATGAAAGGCCACAGTCAGCGCGAACTGAATGCGTGACAAGTCTATCGCGTCCATATCTGCGCCCGATTATAGCACTGGCAAACCGCTTGTCACGCTGCACTGCTGATCCGTAACCAGATCCTCTCGCCGACCAGACCACTACCGTGCGCTATTTCATTGCAGCGCATGCCTACCAGCATCCACAGGTTGAACCTCCTCTCTTCACTGGCAATCAATCTCTATCACCACCTTCGTCGCCTGCGAACGGCGGCACTAACACGTAGAAAACCCGACGGCCTGAAATTGCTTTCTCTTCGGGCTGCCATGCGGATCGTTCGCGCCCGCCAAATATCGTGTCTGTCCCTCTATTTGCTCCGCCCGCGCCAACCTCCCCGCCAACTCCTCACAACGGTTCCAGGTAACGTCGCTCACGACGCCGTAATGCCTGCCCAGCCCGGTCCCACGCGGCCACCACAATATCGTGTCTGTCACTCTATTTGTTCAGCCACCGCCAAACCCTCACCAACCCCTCAAAACAATCCTCGGAAACTTCACCTCTGACCCGACAATGACTGTTCAGCCGGCATGAAGGCCCGTCCCACTGCCGATCTCACCCTGATCACCAAGCTGAACAAGCCAGTAACGACATCACGTGAAAACAATCCCCCATCGCCGATCACCTTCACCAGGCCTTCGGCATCCCACAACTCCAGTCTCTGAAAACGTCCCTGCTCCCTTTTCCTCGACTTACTCCTCCCAGCCCTTACTCGATCGCTCTCACCTTCAGATCACGCAACACATAGACCTCTCCCAACAACATCCCGGGTATCTTCCTCGCACCACTCTTCCGCTTCGGACCAAACAGCGGCCGATGCCTCATGAACACCTCCTCAACAAACGCCCTGCTCCCCAACGCCACTCCGTCTGTTATGTGCCTGATCTTCAACATCAGTGCAGC
>JAAYVR010000176.1 GCA_012517065.1 Verrucomicrobiota bacterium
AGGCGCGAAGCGTTTGGAGTGCGGCAGCTTGCTGCCGCTTTGTTTTCACGCACAAACAACGTGTCTGTCCCCATACCGCGTCATCTGCAAACCCCTTTCGCGTGTTCCGCGCTTTTCGTGGTTGAAACCAATCAAACCATCCGTTCCCGCTTCCCACATCCGCTCGGTTGCGTGACACTATTCAGCCCAGCTCGCAAAGCTCATCGCCTCACCAGACCGAGACGCCTGAAGTTTCATTCCCATGAGAGTTCTCGGCCAGTTGGCTTGAATGCGGCTTGTCCAAACCGCGAAACACACAAAACACACGAAAACGTTCCTGTGATAGTCCGGGCTTTCAGCCCTTGGATTGTGGAAGATGATGTCGCGATGGCCCTTTTCGTGGGGCTTCGCCCCACGCTGGTATGAACCGCGCCGTTGGCGCTTCGATGACCGACCAAGACAACCCCATTGTGCATGGCAGCGTAGTTGATTGTTTCAGCCATGCACACCCCTGACTTTGTTCCAGACAGTTGGTCATCTTGGCCCAATAACTCGAGGGCCGAAGGCCCGGCCCCATACCAGCCTGGGCCAGCGGCCCAGGTGACAGGCACCAGATCAGTATCAATAAAGGCTGAAAGCCCGGGTCATGCACGGTTCCCGACGACTAACTGTTTGAGAACGTTCAACGTGCAACGCTCAACGTGCAACGTTCAGAGGCATTACTGCTCGATGAATGCTCGTTTCAAAGCCGCCTAAAGGCGGGACTCTAACAGCCGTGGGCGCAGCATCGCCTAATGCACGGAGCAACCCGTCGCCGTCAGAGCGATCCGCGGCGCTCCAAGCCAACTGCGTGTCTGTCCCCATATGGCCTCATCCGATCTCGCCGATGATCCCAATGGTTTCTCACGCGCTGACGCCGATGCAGTGGGCGTTGGCAGGCGCGAAGCGTTTGGAGTGCGGCAGCTTGCTGCCGCTTTGTTCTTATGCACAATCGCCGTGCCCGGATCACTCGCCGGCCGATTCCTTTCCTTCGGTTCGGGGACGCTGAATGCCGAGCTTGTCCATCAGCTCATACAGAGTCGGGCGGCTTATCTGCAGCTCGGCGGCGGCGGCGGCGATCCTTCCACCATGGCGGTTCAGCGCAACTTGAATTGCTTCGCGCTCCGCAGCCTGACGCGCATCCTGCAATGTGCGAACCAGCTCCGACCCGGATACCCCCGCCAATTCCAAATCCACAGGGTCGATCCGCGTGCTGTTAGCCATTATCACCGCTCGCCTGACACGGTTCTCCAGTTCGCGCACGTTCCCCGGCCAAGTATGGTTCTGCATCGCCGCAAAAGCGCTTGGACTAAAATCAATCTGATCGTGTCCTGATTCCCCGGCGAACCGCTTCAAGAACGCCCGCGCAAGCAGCGGAATGTCACCCACCCGATCCCGCAACGGTGGAATGCGTATCACCACAACCGCCAGGCGGTAAAACAGATCTTCTCTGAATCTGCCCTCTGCCACAGCCTTTTGCAGGTCCGTGTTGGTGGCGGCCACAACACGCGTGTCGATTTCAATCCGCGCTCTTCCCCCGACGCGTTCAATGGTGCGCTCCTGCAAAAAGCGAAGCAGTTTCACCTGAATCGCAAGCGGTAAATCGCCGATTTCATCCAGAAAAAGTGTCCCCCCAACCGCGGATTCAATGCGCCCCTTGCGCTGAGCGTGCGCGCCCGTAAATGCGCCCTTCTCGTGACCAAACAACTCGCTCTCCAAAAGCGTCTCGGGAATCGCACTGCAATTGATAGGCACAAACGGACCGTCCTTACGCGCGCTCCGCCTGTGAATTGCAAGTGCAGCCATCTCCTTCCCAGTCCCGCTTTCCCCCAGTATCAGCACCGGCGCATCTGTCGTCGCAACCTTGCGGATGGCAGCAAAAACTTCCTGCATCCCACGGCTGTTCCCTAGCATTCCCTCGAAACCGCCGCTGTCCAACCGCTGCTGCATCGCCCGGTACTCACGTTCGAGCTGCGCGACGTAAAACGCCCGGCGCAGGATGATTTTCAGCTCCTCAACATCAATAGGTTTGCAGAGGAAATCCGAAGCACCCGCCCCAACCGCCCTCAAAGCATTCTGCTTCTCAGTCTGCCCTGTCACCACAATGATTTTCGCAAGCTTGTCGATCGCCAACAAGTCTCCGATCGCCTGCAACCCCTCTTCCGGCGATGCCGGATTCGGCGGAAGCCCAAGATCGAGCAGCACAACCATCGGTTTCCTCGCGGAAAACACCTCTACCGCAGAAACACGATCCTGCGCGAGAATCGGATCGTACTCGTCGGAAAGCGCCCATTTGAGCTGCGACCGAATCTCCTCGTCGTCATCAACAACCAACACCGTGTTTTTCGAACCAGCCACTGTCATCTGCAAACTCCCCACATGAACAACCACATTTTACCCAACTCACCCCTCCCATACACGCACAAAATGTGCGTGCGCCAAAATCAAATTGCTGCGCCCCTGCACGCGCTGGAGAAAGCAACGGCCTCGGGAGCGCGGCCGTCCCCGGCCGCATCAACCCGGCGGCGTTTCTCCTCCCCCACTTCCCTCTTTTAGAAGAACGAGAACCGCTCCGGCACGTGGATAATGTCAAACGGTCTCATGAAGAACTGCGTCGCGCTTTGACCGCTAATCGCCGGTTTTAAGTTGATGACATACGTCTTTGACCGATCGCCCTCCCGGCGTATCACCCGAACCGCTTTCACGTTGGCCCTCGACTGGTCGAATCCGCCCGCTTCTGCTATCGCCTCGAGAATCGTTATCGGCCTGTCCGACATCACTTTCCCAGGTCGCAACACGGCGCCGGTGACAAAAATCGCAAAAGCCGCCGAATCCAGCGACACCGTCACTTCTTTCGACACCAATTGATCCCCGTACGCCTGGATAATCGCCTTTTCAAGCTCGGACGGGGACAAACCGCTTGCTTTGATATCGCCCACGAGCGACAGGTTTATGTTGCCGTCGCGCCTGATCTGCTGGACTGTGTTCAACGTCGGGCTGGCTGGAAAAGTGATTCTCACCACGTCACCCTCTCGCAACACGACGGTGCGATCCGGCCCTGCTTCTTCAGGAGAAACAAACGTCGGGCTCGGCGTCTGGCATCCAACAAGCATCAACACCAACCCCAATAGCACGCCTCCAAGCAAACCGCTCCGCACGCCTCGAAACGCACCCCCGCAAGAATTCCTCGGTGCCCCGGCAACACCGCCAAGCCACCTGACCGTCACCTGACAAAGGTGCTTCACTGTTGATCCCCAAACCGGTTGGTCTCCTGTGCGACCTGGTATTTGATTTGTGCCCATATCATTCATCATGGTTTAGAATTTGCCCGCTGCTTGTCGATTTCAAAACTCTCTTACGCTGAATGCCAAGCCGAGCCATTATGTTGTAGAATGTTGCCCGACTCACGCGCAGATCAGATGCAGCCGCCGAAATGTTGCCCCCGTGCTTCTCGAGCATCTGCAAAATCATTTCCCGTTCCAGAGCACGACGCGCGTCTTTGAGTGTGTGCGGCAAACAAGGCGTTTCCACGGCAGGCAGCTCGAGATCGGACGCCCGCACCACGCCGCCTTCAGCCATGATGACACCTCGTCTGACCCTGCTTTCAAGCTCGCGGACGTTGCCCGGCCATGCATGGTCCTCGAGCGCTTTGATCGCATCCTCGCCAAATGCCAGATTCGTCTTTCCATAGCGTTTGGCAAACCGATCCAAAAACATCTCCGCCAGCATCAGAACATCCTTCTCGCGGCTCCGAAGCGGAGGCACGCGAATCACCACAACGGCAAGCAGATAATACAAGTCCGGCCTGAATTTTCGTTCCCCAACAGCCTTCATGAGGTCGGTGCAACTGCTGGCAATAACGCGAAGATCCGTCTTCGCGGATTCCCTGTAGTCTGCAAGCCCAACCTGATGCTCACACAGCAGATCCACCAACCGCCCCTGCAGCGGTATCGGTAACTCGTCTATCTCACTTATAAACAGCGTCCCGCTAATCGCTTCCTGGAACCGCCCGTGCATCGATGTCGCCCCAACCGTTCCACCAGCCGGTTCATGCCCAATAACCTCCGACTCAAGCACGTCGTATCGCATCGCCCCACAGTTGATTCGAACGAAAGGCCCATCCTTCCGCGCGCTCAATCGGTGAATCGCCTGCGCAGCAGCGCTTTTGCCCGACCCACTCTCGCCGTACAACAGCACCGAGGCGTCAGTCACAGCAACTTTTCGAATAGACCTGAAAACTTCCTGCATCGCGTGGCTCGCCCCAAACATCCCCTCCAACGTGAACGGCTCGGGCTTGTGCTGAAGGTCTGCCCGTTCCAGCTCGCGCCCGGCCAATCGCCTCTGCACCAACAGCCGCAGTTCTTCCATCCGCGCCGGCTTCCGCATCACCTCGCACGACCCTGGCTGGATCGTGCTGCCAACGCCCGTTGCACTCTCTCCCTTCTCGCTGAGCACAATCACCTTCGCCAACCGATCAAGAGTGATCATGTCGTTGATAAGCCCGAGACTCTCCGATGTCTGCGGCCGCCCCGGCGGGGTATCAATATCGACAAGCGTAAGCGCAGGCCGACTCGACCTGAAAACGGCTTCCGCAGAAGCGCGGTCCATGGCAGTCAGCACATCGAAATCATCCCGCAACGCCGCTGCCATCTCCGAAAGAACATTACCGTCACCGGCAACAAGTAGTAGTGTGGGTTTGCTAGTCATAGATACTCTCCCTGCGTTGCGGCCGCAGTCTCGGGTTTCCTCCGTGCAAGTGGCAGCAGCACCCTGAAAACAGTTCCCTTGTTTTGCTCGCTCTCCACTTCCAATCTTCCGCGATGCGCCTCAACAATCATTCTGCTTTGAAACATCCCTATTCCAAGGCCCTTCTTCTTCGTCGTCTGAAAAGGGCGGAAAAGATATCGATCGACAAACTCTGGGCTCATGCCGCAGCCGTTGTCAGCCACGGTCACCACAGCCCATCCATTGTGAGAGGCGGTTGATACTTCGATGCGTCCGCCCGCACCAACCGCCTCTTTAGCGTTCAGTATCAGGTTGGTCAGGACCTTCTTAATCTGTTCAGGATCAAACGACAGCCTTGGCAAATCTCCAAACTCCATCATAACCTCGACTCCACCGGCAGTCCCTGTCGCCAAACCCTGCAACGTCTTTGCAACAAGTTCGTTCAAATCACCCTCGACCGAGTTAATACGCAACCCTTCCTTGATCGACGTCAGACGGCTGATAAGCCCGTTGATGTGATCAACCGCTGTGCGAATTGATCGAAGTGCGTCTTCACGAAACTCCGGATCATTGAAATGAACCGGCAAATTCCGAAGCGTCAACGACAGCGCTGACGCCGTATTCTTCAGGTCGTGCACCAGAAAAGCCGACATCGCCTGAAATGCTTCCAATTGCTTCGACTCAAGCAGCCTTTCGGACAATTGAATATTCCTCAGGCTCGCCGCCACCTGATCCCCAATGCATTTTAGCAATTCGTAATCCTCGACCGAAAACCGCACCCCGCTCACACGGTCCGCCAACGTTATCACCCCTTGGACCTCTCCTGCCGCAATCAGCGGCACGCATACACGGTTTCCACCTTTGCCAAAATGATCCGGATCGCACCGCCTGAGCATCTCAACGCAAGGCTCGCTCAATACGTCAATGTCAACCGGCTCGTTTTTCTCTTTCAACAACGCAAGCAACACCGGCAAATCACGCTGATCCCCAAGCAGCTCTGTCGCTTTCTGCTCCGTCAATGAAGTCGAAGCCCCAAACAACAACCTGTTCCGCTGCACGTTAACCAGCCAAATCGTCGCCGATAACACATTGAACGTCTCAGCCACAAGCGCCACCACCTCACGGCACAAATCGGTCCGATCCACACGCGCCGTCGCACGCTCCGTGAACGCCGTCCACACCTTCCGATAATCGTGCAGCGGACGTCTAAAATGCCGACTCACAAACCGCATGCTGTGCTGTCGAACCCGGTCCGACGCCAACACCAACGTCAACACCGTCATCGCCATCAGAATGAACAGTGCCTTCAGCGGAAACCCCATGTCACCCCCAAGCGCATTCACCACCTGCGCAAGTACACCAACAACAAAAAGATAAAGCCCAACCAGTAATACCGTCAGTGACTGATGAATCACCACCCGCGACGGATACACGTCAACCTCAATGATCCCCGATCTCGCCACCGATGCAGCAACCAACCCGCACGCCAATAGCAACGCCCCAGCCTCAATCCACGCCATCGAAGTCGCAACCCCGGAAAACAAAAGTGCCTGGCTCGACGTGTAAACCCGCGCCCCAAACAACAACCCAAGCCCTAGCATCGCAAACTTGATCCGCCATCGCATTATCCCAACCGCAGTTCGATAGGTCCGTTCAAGGTTCATCAAAACCAACACCCAACCAATCAACAGCACCATCTGAAAAACCCGACCCGGCCAGCCCACCGCAATAAACCACGCCGTTGAATCCTCTGGCCTCCCAACACCGTTCATCAGCGATTCTTCAAACCCCAAAACCAACAAAACCGGCACCAAGAAAATCGCCCCAACCACATAACGCCATTGCTGCAAAAATACAGCGTAGTTCCCCCTCGAATACGTGAGGCTGAACAGCAGCCACGTCCCGGGAATCAACGATGAAACCCCAAGCCGATAGTATTGCCACCGCGCCGCCATTTCCCAATCCGCCGCACCCGCAGACAGCCCGGCAAAAATACTCTCGCCAGCCAACAGAGCCATCCCGGCCGCAAACGACCAGCCTGCTACCCCCCACCGCCGAAAGGCGACACAGGCAACAGCCAAACACCCAGCCACGATGGCTGCGCCAATGGAAAGTACCGCAGACATTTTGTACGCCTAACGCCCTAAGTGTTCAGCAGAATTCATACTAGCTCAACCGAGCCGCAAATTCCACCCACAGAAATCAAGAATCGCCCCAAGCCAACAATTGCACCTAAGTCACTGCTAGACAACGGTTAAAAAAATCCACCAACCTCAGATTGAGCCAATAACTATTTGATTTTTCCCCACCGCACAACCCGTCACCACCCAACCAACCACGCAAAATCGTCGGAACACTTTACAGTGTTAAGTGCCAAGTTTTCTTATCACTCGATCCACCTTGACACGCCTCCAATGAACGGCCTTCATGCACAACGCCGTTGTCTTGGTCGGTCATCGAAGCGCCAACGGCGCGATCCATACCAGCGTGGGGTGAAGCCCCACGACAAGGGCCACCTCGACATCACTTTCCACAATCCAAGGGCTGAAAGCCCGGACCATCACAGCAACGCTTTCACGCCCACAGCCGTCGCATCGCCCAAGGTGCGCGACAACCGATCGCTGTTCGAGTTACGCTACCGTTCACGAAAGAATACACACCGCAACTCCGCACACGCTCAGTCTCACTTCAACTTCTGCAGAATATTCGTCGCTTCTGCTGCCATTGGACTTTTCGGATTCATCGCGAGCGCCTTCTGCAATGCCTGTCGGCTATCGATTTTCTCGTTCAACCTGTAATGCGCCAGCCCAAGATAGTACATAACATCCGCATCAGTGGTCAGTTTCCGCGCGCTCTCTTTTAACAACTGCGCCGACTTCGCATATTCACCGCGCTGGTAAGCGAGGACAGCGAGCGCCTTTGCAACGGTGGCGTCCTGCGGGTAAGCTTCGCGCGCTTTTGTGGCCAAATCATACGCCTTGCTTGCATCCGAAGGGTTCTGCGCATACAGCAATGCGAGCTTGCGCACGGCAGGTTTGAACCCCGGTTTAATTCGCAACAGGGCTTCAAGGGCGGCAATAGCGCCCGCCCTGTTGCCGCGATGTTCGTGCACTGCCGCGGCAGCCATCAAAGCAGGGATCGAGTTTGGATCGGCCTTGAGCGCTTTGTCGATCTCTGCCGCCGCTTGCTCGGCCTTGCCCGGATCGTTCACCACCTCGATCATTGACAGAAGCTGTCGTGCGCTCGCAGCGCGCGAGAACTGCGAATCAGATTGCAGAGCAATCTTCAGGTTTGCCTCGGCTTGGCCTACATCGCCAGTGTCATAGTATGCCCTGGCAAGGTCGTACAGCACCTCGGCTTGGTTCGGACGGAGCCGCGCGCTTGTCTGCAAAAGCTTCAGCCCCCATTCAGGATCGCCAGCCTCAAGAGCAATCCGCCCGAGCGCGTGGGCAATGTACGGGTCTTCTGGCGCAAGTTTCCATGCCGCTCGGGCATAGTCGAGCGCCTGTTTCGAATCGTGTATCCTCCCTGCGTACAACTCGGCCAACTTGACGGTCAATGCCGCCGAGTTTGGACTGGCGTTGAGCGCCTGCTTATAGACGGCAGCGGCCTTGTCAAGCGCGCCGCGCTGCTCGTGAATCGCAGCCAACCGAATCGCGGCTATCACGTCGCCGGGATGCGTCGCAAGAGCTTTCTCGAGAATCGAAATCGCCTGGTCCTTCGAGGTCGTTGTGTCAATGGTCACGATTGACAGCATTCTGTTGGCTTCATCTTTGCCGGGAAACTCGCGTTTCGACTCGACCGCGCGTTGAAGCGCCAGCCGCGCCATGTCTTCCTCGCCAAGACGATAATGCACCGCGCCAAGGTGATACTGAATCTCGGGTTCAGAGCTGAGTTTTTCTGCGCTTTCCTTTATTAGCTCGAGCGCTTTGCCGTAATCGCCACGCTTGAACAGAATCCAACCCAGCGTGTCGGCCACAGAAGGATCATTCGGCCTCAAGTCTCTGGCCCGTTGCGCCAGTTCCTGCGCTTTGTCGAGCTGCCCCAACCGCTCCGAGTACAGGTAGGCGAGATTGTTCATCGCAACCGGCGAGTTCGTGCTGACGGCCAAGACCTTTTCATACCAACCTGCCGCCGCGCGATAGTCCCCGCTGCTCTCGTGGATGGCGGCCACCTGCAGCAGCGCAGTCACGTCTTTGGGGTTCTTGGCCAACAGCGTCTCGAGTTGCTGCAGCGCCTGGTCGCGCCTGTTGCTCTGCAATGCAATCTGCGCCAACATCAGGTGCGCCGGGCGCGCGTTCGGATCGAGTTCAATCACCTTCCTTAGGACCGATTCCGCCTGATTGGTCATACCTTGTGTGAGTTGCACCGCCGCGAGAATCAACTGCGGACCGACACTTTTCGGGTCCTTGTTGATCGCTTCCGTCACGCGTTTGAGTGCCGAATCGTACTTGCGCTCGGACAAATCAAGATCAACAAGTTGTTCAAGCAACACAAGGTCGTCAGGCGCGAAGCTGGCCGCTCTCTCAAAAGCCTGACGCGCTTCTTGGATTTTGCCCTGCGACCGCAGCACCCGCCCCATCAGAAACGGCGGCTGCGGGTTCGTCGGCATCATCGATGCCAAACGCCGATACACACCCAGCGCTTCATCCGGCATTCGCCGCGCCAAATACGCGTTCGCCATCAGCAGATGCGCAGGCACATTGTTCGACTGCCTTTGTAGCAATTGACGCAGTGAAGTAATTGCTGCACCAGCATCGCCCTTCCTCAGGTTCAACTCGCTCAGCAACATCGCAGCGTCGGTGTAGTCTGGTTCCAACCGCACCGCTTCGTTGAGGCTTGCAATCGCCTTTGCGAGGTCGCGGTTCAAAAGATGCGCAATCGCCAAATTGTAATGCACCGACGGCACGCGCGGGTACTTCGAGGCAATTTGAGTAAACTCTTTCACTGCCTCGGCGCTCTGTTGCTGCAGCAAACGCATTCGACCTCTGAGCATCAGCGCGTCCAAGTCCGAATCTTCACGAAGCAGTACTTTCCTCAGCGCGGCTGCGCAATCATCGAACTTGCGCTCGCCAAGGGTAATCTGCGCCAGGCGCTTGTAGGCCGGAAGGTAATCCGGCGCCTTTTCTACCGTTTCCTCCAACAGTTTCTTGGCTTCGTCAACAGCACCGGTCTGCAGTTTGAAATCCGCGTATCGCAAGCGTCTGTTGGACCGTATAGGTTCGAGTTCAGCCCCGGCCTTGTAATACGCCTCCGCTTGCTTGAGATCGCCCTTGACCAAGTACATGCTACCTAGAGCAAAGTTGGCCGCGCCCGACTTCGGGTCCATCGCAAGCGCGCGCTTGAACTCAACTTCAGCATTCGCACTGTCACCCCCACGCATGGCCAGATTGCCCAGCGCAAGATGGTAAGCCACTGTCTCCCCCCCACGCTGACGATATTTCTCTAGCATGCCGCGGACGGCGGGTATCTCACTCCTATCACGTATGGTGTCAACGAGCAACAGCGGCGCTTCAGGGTGAGCCGGGTTGCGATCAAGAACAAAAACCGCCTCATCTCGCGCTTCTTTTGCCTTGCCACTGGCCGACAGGATATAACCGCACTTGACACGGACATCGAGGTTGTTGGTGTCCATAGACCGCGCGCCAAACAAAAACGCAGCCGCCCGCACCAAGCGCCCCTGGCTTTCGTAAATCGACCCAAGCCGATAAACCGCTTTGAAATTGCCGGGTTCGAGCCTCAAAACCCTCTTGTACTCGATCTCGGCTCTATTGTAATCCCCGGCCTCGTAATATCGCTCGGCCCGCTCCGCATAACGCGCCTTTCTGGCCTGCTTCGAACAGCCCGAGCCGATTGATACCACCATGGCCGCGGCCAGCAACGCCGGGACCATACACCGCAATCTATTAAGCATCTTTACTCCCTCGCTTTCTCACATCCGATTCAGTGCCGGTTACACCCAGAAATCCCCGCCAACCGCAGCTCCGGACCTCAGCACGCAAGCACATTCCGCCAATTCACCCGTCGTGGGCGGCGAGGAATCGCCGCGCTCCTATCGACGCGTTGGACAAAACAACGAGGCCAGGAGCACGGCCGTCCCCGGCCGCATCAACCCGACGACCGATCGTGCACCTGTTTCAATCACGCAAACCCTGCGCCCGAACATTCACCGGCTGGGGGCGGGCAAGAATGCCCGCGCTCCTGCACGCGCTGGAAAAAGCAACAGCCCCGGGAGCGCGGCCGTCCTCGGCCGCATCAACCCGACAACCGATCGTGCACCTGCTTCAATCACGCAAACCATGCGCCCGACCATTCACCGGCTGGGGGCGGGCAAGAATGCCCGCGCTCCTGCACGCGCTG
>JAAYVR010000177.1 GCA_012517065.1 Verrucomicrobiota bacterium
CGACCGAGGCGCTGATCGCCCCGATCGGGATGGAATGCGTCCGCAATCCACGGGCGGCGGAGCGCTCGGGTTGCACTCCTGCAGAGCCCTATCCTCTCTACCGCGCCAGGAGTATAACCCCGGGATAAGAATTGCCGGGCACGGCAGCACACATCACCAACTCAGGGTGACAAATTTAAATCAGGACTTGACCGCGTAGCCAGAACCAAGGCGGCTCGACGGGCAATGCCCCCGTCTCTAGCCCCCCCTCTGGCTGACAGCCACGCCGGGCTGGGAAATGTGCCCTGCGACTCCGTCGCAAGGAAGAGCGCACTGATCCCAATGGTTTTTCACGCGCTGCCGCGGATGCAGCGGCCGTTGGTAAGCTCGAAGCGCTTGGAGTGCGGCAGCTTGCTGCCGCTTTGTCTTATGCACAAACAACGTGCCTGTAACCAGATCGGCATGACGCCGCAAACAACGTGTCTGTCCCCATATCCCATATTCCCCATCAGCCCGATGACCGGTCATGCCACCCGTTTCGATCCCGCAAATCGGACCACCGAACATACACCGGTTGGGTGCGGCGAAGAATCGCCGCGCTCCTGCCTGCGCGTTAGAAGAAACACCGACGGTCGGGAGCGCGGCCGTCCTCGGCCGCATCAACGTGACGACCAACCCTACGACCCGTTTGGATCACGCAAATGCGGCGCCCGAACATTCACCGGCTGGGGATGCCCAAACAACGTGCCTGTCCCCATATCGGCGTCCGAGCGGTTCCTCCGCAGCCTTCGGCAATCGCGAATTGGAACAAGAGGCAATTTGAAAACCACGCAGCAATTAGGGGCAAAACCCCAACAACGAGCCTGTCACTTTATCCAACTCACTCCCAAAGGTCCTACCGTTGTGACCGCATTACTGGCTGCCAACGAAGGAGATACAGACACTCTGACCAAACTCACAGGCGGAGAATCTTCGAAAGATTCTTCAGTATAACAATATAGACCAAGGACCAAAGACCGCGGGGTCTAAGTTCCGGATCCCCCGCACGGGAGCCCTCGAACCGGGATTTGGGCTGGTACCGTGTTCCACGAGTCAGCCTTGTTACTAACGGTTTATGTGCGGAAACCTCGCCGTGGTGGGGCAGGAAAGGTTCAGCGCTTTTTCCGCGGCGTCATCTGGTCTGAGACTCGAGAGCGTGGTTACAGAGGGAGGACGCCAGCAGAGTTTCGGTGTTCAGTAGCGGCCGTCTTTGTCAGCGCTTCGGGTCAAGCACTGCGGTGCGCATGGCGCGAAATTCCGATCTTTCCTTCCACTGCGGCCACTCCTCGGCGTTGGCCACGGCCCGGCCCACTTCAAACAACAACTCGAGGTCTTCAACGGCCCCGCTCAGGTCCCAGTCCGACTTAATCACGTCGCTCGGTTTGTGATAGTCATTTGCAGTGAACTCGTCGCGTTTCTGCAGACCGTAACCTGCGGGTTTGCCGACATAGTCAACGCCACTTGCAAAGTAAAGGGCCGGGACGCCCACTTTGGCGAACTCGAAGTGGTCTGCGCGAAAGAACCCGCCTTTTTCGGGCTCGGGGTCGGCGCTCACCTTTCGGCCCTGGCGGTCAGCGGCAATTTCCAACAAATCTTCCAGGGTGCTGTTGCCGAATCCGAAGACACTGACATCCCGAGTTCGGCCCCATGGATTCAAAGCGTCCATGTTAAGATTGGCCAGGGTGCGGGCGATTGGATACAAAGGATGTTCGGCGTAGTACTTGGCACCCAGCAGTCCTTGTTCCTCGCCAGTAGTGGCCATGAACAGGAGGGACCTTTTTGGTCGGGGCTTGAGCGCTGCGAATTCGCGAGCGAGCTCGATTAGCCCTGCAACGCCGAGGGCGTTGTCGCGCGCGCCGTGATAAACCTTGTCGCCGCTCAGCTTGGGATCACAACCTAGATGGTCCCAGTGTGCCGAGTAAGTGACATACTCATCGCGGAATCGCGCGTCTGAACCCGGGAGTTTTGCGACAACGTTTTGTGAAACCACTTCCCGCAGCTTGTTGTGCACCGTGAATCCCGCTTGAATGCCGAGTGCGACGGGTTTGAAATCCCGGCGGACTGCTGCGCGCTTGAGGCTGTCGTAGTCATGGCCCGCTGTGGCAAGCATCGTTTTCGCCTGGTCCATGGTAATCCAGCCTTCGACAGCAGCCACCCCGCGGTTTTGGTCCGGGGCTTGCAGCTCGAAAAGTTCGCCCGTGTTACTGTTGATGACCACGACAAAAGGGTATCCGGCCGGCCCGGTTTCATGCACGATGAGTGCAGCCGCAGCACCGTGCTGCGCCGCCATTTCGAACTTGTATGTCCAGCGGCCGTAGTAGGTCATTTCACGGCCTTTAAACACCCGTTCGTCGAGTTTCGAAGCATCTGACGGGTCCGGGACGGGCGGATCGCCTACGAGCACCACCATCGTTTTGCCTCGCAAATCCACGCCCTTGAAATCGTCCCAGTCATATTCAGGCGCGATTACGCCATAACCGACAAAAACCATCTCGGAATCCGTCACGGTTATTTCTGGGACAAATCGGCGCGACCACAGAACGCAATCCTGGGGCAGCTTGAATTCGGTGAGTTTGCCGCCCGAACGGTAAAACCCTCTGGCTTCGCCAGTGATGCCGACCATGGGAACTTCCTGAACATAAGTGCCGTTCGGGTTGCCGGGTTCAAGCCTCAGTTCCTTGAACTGCCGTATTATGTACTCGACGGTTTTCGTCTCGCCCGCTGTCCCTGGCGCGCGACCTTCGAACTCGTCAGAAGACAACACACGCACATGATCCAAGAGACGATTCGATTCGATCCCCGGCTCGGCGGTGCAAGTGGCACAAAGCGGCCAAAGCCCATAAACTCCAACACACAGCAGAGGCAGGCCAAACATCGCGCTTGGGATCAGTTTCCACGTTGCCATGCGACAGCTCATCGGTGTTGAGCCTGCCAACAGTGCACGTGGCGGACAAGCCTGAACATCGGCCGAACACAGGGCAGCCCGCAAGGGGGTGCCTGCCCTACCCTCGGCGCTCGCGAATCGCCGCCAGAATGTCTGCAACAACCTCGGCCCGCGGTTTCACGCCCTGCTGGCCTTTGCCGTGGATGCGCACCGATACGGTCTCCGACTGTTGTTCACGCTGGCCGACAACAAGGATGTGATGAACTCTGTCCTGTTCGGCACGCTGGATGCGGCCGGGCAGCTTGTCGTTGCTGAACTCGAGGTCGGCTCTGACCATTTGAGCGCGCAATTCATCGACAATGCTTTTCGCGTAAGGAATCTGGGCTTCAGTGACCGGCAGTACTCGCACTTGGTCGGGCGCAAGCCAGAGCGGGAAATTGCCCGCGTAATGCTCGATCAGGAAGCCGATCATTCGCTCGTGCGTGCCGAGGGGGGCGCGATGGATGCACAACGGAGTTTTTTCGGTGTTGTCGCGATCGCGGTATGTCAGGCCGAATCGCTTCGGCACGGCGAAATCGACCTGGTTTGTGGCGAGCGTGAATTCCCGCCCAATGACGCTCCAGATTTGAACGTCAATCTTTGGCCCGTAGAAAGCGGCTTCATTTGGCACTTCGACATAGTTGATGCCCGAGGCTTTCAAAACCTTCCGCACCATTTCCTCGGTTTGCTTCCAGAGCTCGGGTTCGTTGACGTACTTTTCACCCAATCGCGCCGGATCGTGAGTGCTGAATCGCATCACGTACCTCTCGATTCCGAAGATTTTGAAGTACTTCAAATACATTTCGTTGACGGCGTTGAACTCATCGGCGAACTGCTCCGGCGTGCAATAAATGTGCGCGTCGTTCATGTTGAGCGATCTGACGCGCATGAGGCCGAACAATTCGCCGCTTTGCTCGTACCGGTAACAGCAACCGTACTCGGCAAGACGCAACGGCAAATCGCGATAACTCCTCGGTTCAGCCGCATAAATGCGGTGGTGATGCGGACAATTCATTGCTTTCAGGTAATAACGCTCGCTCTGCGCTGCGGATTGCGCGCCTTGATTTGCACTGGGGTCTTGTTCTCCGGCCATTTCCCCCTCGATAAGTTCCATCGCAGGAAACATGCTTTCTGCGTAATACGGCAGGTGGCCGGATGTCTTGTACATCTTTTCTTTGGCGATATGCGGGGTTCGGACGCGTTTGTATCCGGCGGCGAACTCTGTTTCTTTGGCCAGCTTTTCGAGCTCCTCGACAAGAACTGCGCCTTTGGGCAGCCAGAGGGGCATGCCCGGACCGACAAACTCCGGGTCGATGATGTACAGTCCCATCTCGGCGCCGATCTTGCGGTGATCGCGTTTTCTGGCTTCCTCCTGCATCTTGAGCCAGTCGTCGAGTTCTTTTCTGGTCTTGAACGCGGTGCCATATATGCGCTGGAGCTGGGGGTTGTTGGCGTCGCCCTTGTAATAAGCGCTGGCCACGCTTGTGAGCTTGAACGCGCCGATGTTCCCGGTCCGCATCACGTGCGGCCCGGCACAGAGATCAATAAAATCGCCGCTCTTATAGTACGAGATCGGTTCGCTGTCAGGAATGCCCTCGAGGATGTCCAGCTTGAACTTGCTCGGAACCGGCCGATCGCTCAATGCACCAAGCCGCCCGCGGCGCGCATCCTCGATGGCTTGCGCGCGGTTCACGACCAATCGCTCGAAGGGGAGGTTGGCCTTGATGATTTTCTTCATTTCTTCCTCGATTGCTGGGAAATCTTCTGGGGTGATGCGGTGCTGCAAGTCCACATCGTAATAGAACCCCGTGTCCACGGGCGGGCCTGCGGCGAACTGTGCATCCGGCCACAGCTTCGCAATCGCCGCGGCCATTACATGCGCCGCTGAATGCCGAAGCCGTTCAAGGTCGGTCATCCGTTCGCGCTGTTCCAATGATTTCCGGTCGTTGTCAGGTTGTGAGTTTGCCATAGACAGATGTGGACATGAACAAGAAGCAACAGACGCGCGGCGACCCGCCCCGTACCTTCGATTCAACCGATCGCACCGGCCAGCCCGGGTATTTCCGCCTATGGCGCGTGTTGTGCTGCATCTTGATGTTGTCTTTATGCCCCCGAGGAAAATGAAAGCGCCTCGAACCGATGCTCAGTGCGAGGCGCTCTCCCCGGCAGGCGACTGGGTGAGGATTACCCTGTTCGCCCGACGGGGCGAAATCGCGTAGTGATTGTCCTCACCATTTCAACGTTCACGGCCAAACATTAGCAGTACAAGCTCGCCACGGCAAGTGTCTCGCCAACCTGAGGCGGAGCATCGCCAATGTCCGGCTCAGAGCAGTTTCTTTTTGGCTTCTTCGGGAACAGTCAACTTGGTGGTGCCAACGTCCTTGATTTCTACTGTCGTTGTGCGGTCAACATCAATGTCGTTGTTGTTCCATGTCATCGTGCCCTTCACGGCAAACTCGTATTTCGACAATACGCCGTCCTTGACCCAGAATTTGGCCGAACCTTTTGCATTGCTCACGGTTGGGCCTTCGCCGGTTGCTCCGCGTGAACGGAACGTCATCAACGCCTTTGCCTGCTCATCGGTGAGATCGCCAGTATAAAAGTCTTCGGTCTTCTTCAATTCCTTCACCCCCGAAACAATCTCGATGGCCTGGGCGGCCGGCGCTTTGAAACTGCGGAGCATTCTGGCGAAGAACCGGCTTGGGCCTTCGCTGTTTTCGAGTTCGCTCAGCAACTGCCAGCCGTCGGGCGTGGTAGCCGCGGCTTTTTCACCCTTCAATACCGTCTCGATCTTGTTATCGCCGAAACTGTAAGTGACGTATGTGAAACCGTCCTTTTCGGTTTTGCCTTCCGTGGGGCCGGGACGCCACTGGCTGCCTTCTGGGACTTTGACTGTTGTTTTCCATGAATAGTTCGGTTTGTCAGACAGGCTGCGCGCGGCGGCGGTGACAATGTCTTTTGGGCTTTGTTCACCTGCCATCAACGAGCAAGCCAACAAGACTGACGCGCCACATGCGAGGGTTGTCTTCATGCGAATCCTTTCAGTTTGTTTCAGAACTGTTTAGGCGACCGTTCTGGTGCGAACCTGCCGCCATGACCAGCAGCTTACAACCGGGCACGACTTGCAGGCAATCATTCTTTTGCCTGTTGCCTCGGACGCATCAACCAGACGACCGATCTTAAGACCAGTTCCGATCCACTAGAAGGGGGAGCCCGAACGTTGACTGGTTGGGCAACTACGTGTCTATCCCCATGTGGCCTCATTCGATCTCGCCGCTGATCCCAATGGTTTCCCACGCGCTGCCGCGGATGCAGTGGGCGTTGGCAGGCGCGAAGCGTTTGGAGTGCGGCAGCTTGCTGCCGCTTTGTTTCTATGCACAAACAACGTGCGCAGAACCAGATCGGCGTGACGCCGAAAACAATGTGTCTGTCCCCATATCGCGTCATGAAAAGCCCAGTGAGAGGGGCGTGCTTAAAAGGCACAAAACTCTCAAACGGAACTCTGTGGGTAACCAATCCCACCCGGCAAAGGCTAACCACCAGCCGGAAGCGA
>JAAYVR010000178.1 GCA_012517065.1 Verrucomicrobiota bacterium
GCCGGCAGGAGCGCGGCGATTCTTCGCCGCACCCAGCCGGTTTGAGTTCGGTGGCCCGATTTGGGGGATGAAAACGGGTCGCATGACCGGGCATCGGGCTGATGGGGAATATGGGATATGGGGACAGGCACGGTGTTTGGGCAGAAAAACAAAGCGGCAGCAAGCTGCCGCACTCCAAACGCTTCGCGTCTGCCAACGCCCAGTGCATCCGCGGCTTCGGGGTAGAAACCATCGGGATCAGCGGCGAGGGCGAATGGGCCCGTATGGGGACAGACACGGTGTTTGTGGTGTGCGCGGAGCGCCTGGCCCGCCTTATGCAAGGTTTCATGAACGGCAGGGCGCGTCATTCTAGGCTTGCAGGAGCTGCGAGAGACAGTTTTCTCGTTTGCGTGTAAATGCTGGAACCTCGAACTGCGAACCTGCCGTGGGCGAGAGCCTGAGAACCTTGTCTGAGAGCCGGATCGCGTAAACAGGCCCGTCCGGGTCGATAAGCGGGAGGTGTAAACGGATGCATGGCCGAGCTGGTGATGCACCCGAGAGCCGAAAGGCCGGGGAACCGATGGGCCCCGGCCTAAACACATCACGCTATCTCCCGACTCTATCCAGCCACCCTCTCAGACAGGACCACGCGTTCAATGCGGTGAGGAGCTAGATCGGCAGAGCTAGCTTATGGCAGCGCTATTGCAAATGGCGCAGAGTTTACTTAGCAGACTTGACTCGGTAGAGCCGGACTTGCGCATCGAGCGCGTCAGAAGCGTTGGTACCGGTTGTCGGTTCGCCAACGTCTTCCCAGTTACCTTCTGCGATTGCAGAGCGGCGTTGCAACTGGAATGGCCCTTTGCCGCCCGTCCAGTTGATGACAATTCGTCCACCTTGGATGGTTGCTTTCGAGATTGTGAGTGGTTCAATCGCGGACGGCACGGCATGGCCTGACGCCAGGTACGAAATCTCGGCCTGTGTCAGAGCGCGGCCCCAGATTGCAATGTCATCGACTGCGCCGGTAAAGAAGTACTGGGCGTTAACGCCGTCCCGGCCGATGCCGGCGACCTGACCGGTTGCCACGAATCCTGTGAGACCCGTGCCAGATGTGCTGTCGTGGCCGATGTGCGTGTCTTTCAACTCGCCGTTGAGGTAAAGACGAGCTTCGCCTGCGGTGTCCGAGGCATTGCCGTCGTAAACGCCGACGATATGAATCCATTCATTGAGAATGAGGTCGGATTCCGGGATACCCGGGCGGGCGGCGTGACCGTCAACGGTGGATACTTTGAACCGCAGCTCGCGATTGCCGCGGTCGAGGTACACCACGTAAGAATCGCTGGAGGAATCGTAGATGCCGCCGAATGACCCTGGGAGTTCGGACGGGAGTTGTTCGAGCTTGGCCCAGACTGATATAGTGACTGCTGCTTCGTTGATGTCCAAGGCTGTGCTGGAAGGCACGGTTACGTAAACGTTTTGGCCATCGACGTGCAATGCGCCGTTAAAACGGGCGTCAGGCTCGGTCAGCCATGCTGAGGGGTTTCCACCGGAGAGGTTGCCATTGCTTACGCCAAGCGTGTCTTTGATTATTGCGGTGGCGGGATCAACAAGGCCGTCGTCCATTCGCCAGTGCGCTTTTAATCCCCATGTCAACGATTCGGCCGGGTCGCCGGGCAGAGTGAGGACGGTGAGCGTGGCGGGGTTGCTTTCGATTGAAGTGCGGGAGTCTTTGACGACTACCGTGTATGAACCGGCTGCTTCAGCGTCAACGCGGACGTAAAGCTTCGAGCTGGTGGCGCCGTCGATGTTGACGCCGTTGTGCTTCCACTGATAAGTGACGGGTGGATTTCCGCCTGAGACAACAACTTCGAACAACGCCCGCGCGCCAAGAATCGAAGCTCTATCCTGCGGATGTTGCGTGATTGTGAGTGGTTCAGGTTGTTTGGCGACGTATGGGACAGTGTGTCCTGAGGACAAGTATCCGATGGCATCGATGTTCAATGCCTGGCGCCAGATTGCGAGGTCATCCACGGCGCCCACGTAATAATTGGAGGCCTGCGTACCCGGGCGGCCGATGGCGGCCAATTGCCCGGCGCGCACGTTGGCGGTCAACCCCGTGCCAGGTGCGCCGTCGTGGCCTACGTGTTTATCGACCAACTCGCCGTTCAAGTAGATTCGGGCTTCGCCGACGGTAGGACTTGCATTGCCGTCATAGACAGCGACGATGTGCATCCATTCGCCAAGTTTGAGCATTGATTCGGGGATGCCTGGTCGTGCGGCCTGGCCGTTTGCAAGCGTCACTTTGAAGCGGAGCTCTTTGTTTCCTTTGTCGGTGTAAATGACGTATTCGTCGCCGACTGAGTCATAGATGGAGCCATAGCTGCCCGGGAGCTGGCTTGGGAGTTGTTCGAGTTTCACCCAGAGGGACACAGTCAAGGCGTTGGTGTTGATGTCGAGGCTCGGGCTGGGGTTTATGACTGCATAGACGTTTTCACCGTCAACGTGCAGTGCTCCCCCGAATCTTGCCGCAGGTTCACTCAGCCAATAATCGGGCAGACCGGCTGTGATGGTTGTGGAATTTTGCCCTGTTTCGTCGGTCATGATAGTTTCGGCGGGGTTTTCCTGTCCGTCGTCCATTTTCCAATAAGCAACCACATGATTGGTAAGCACCCGTTCGAGGTCAGCGTCGAGTTCGTAGGCGGCCATGCGGAAACTCCATTCATGGCTGACGGCGCCCTGTCCGGGGTCGGTGAACTCGATTGCGATTGTGTTTTGAGATCGCGGGCTCAATGACGGCAAACTGGCTCTGACTGTATGTTGTCCCTGGTCGGAGCTGACGGTGCGCGGGACGGTCTGCCCGTTGACTCTTACGGTGATGGTGCTTGTGTCAAGGGGCAGTGAGCCGTCAGCCAGAACAGCTTCGATTTGTGTTCCCGGGATGACGTTCATTGCGTTGGGGGCAGGTTTTTGGGAAACGATTGAAACCGGCACCACAACCTCAGTTGGAATGCCGTCTGTTGTGGGGGCACCGAGAGCCTTTATGTATGCTGCCGGAAGTGCCTGGTCGTGGATTTGAATTGAGCTGACGAACCCGGGCTGCGTGTCGCCGCCGTCGGCGTTGTTATCAGTAAACAGCAGGGCGGTTTCGCCGAACATGCCGGCGATTGGGTTCATTGCCCAACGTTTGTCGATGCCTTCGCCGAGAATCTGCTGGCCTACCAGTTGGCCGTCGATGTACTTGGCCAATGACGGCCCACCGGTTGCGGCGAGATCGAACACGAACGCAATGCGGTGCCACTGATTGGGGCGAATCTGGCCCTGATAAGAGCCAGAGATGCCGATGCCACCGCTTGGATTAATGAAGAGATCGGCATCATTTGAATTGGACAGGTCGTCAATCTGAATCAATGCGCGCCAGCCTGCGGACGATTCGGCTGGATATAGCAAATCGAAGATCAGTGTGTATTGGTTGACGAACTGTCCGCCGCCGTTGGGTTGCATATTGGGATACATGACGTAACCCATGCTTGGTGTGCAGCGAGGAAATCCCATCACATGGGCTGGCGCGCCACCGATGTCGGGGAGACCGAGGGCGGTTGTCGTCCCGAAAACTGTCTGTTGATCCGTTGTGCCACCGGGCCCGTCATAGTATTCGAGTGGGCTTCCAATTGTAGCGGAGAGATCACCGGACTTGAAATCCCAATGTCCCGTTATAGCTGCTTGCACAGAGGTCGAAGCGGCAAGCAGGAGGGTTGCGAACAAGCAGAATGCTGAGCGCCGGAGTACGGCGCGTGATTCAGAGCGAGTATTAAGTGTGTTTCTTTGCATATCTTTGTGATCAAACGACTTCCAATAATAAATCCGTGTTAACTATGGAAGGATAAGCTTTGATGAGCAAGAGAAAAACCGCGGTAAAACAGCGGAACATCTGCGCACTGCATCCAAAGTTGGTCATTCACATTGTTGTATTGAAGAATCATTCATGTTTCCGAAGAGTTCCACGCCGCGAGTTTGCTCAGTTTCTCTGTATCTGCTTCTCCGGCCGCCAGTAATGCGGTCACAACGGTACGGCCTTTGGAAGTGAGCTGGATAACGTGACAGGCTCGTTGTTTGAGCATAGAAACAAAGCGGCAGCAAGCTGCCGCACTCCAAACGCTTCGCGCCTGCCAACGCCGAGTGCAGCCGCGGCTCCGGGGTAGAAACCATCGGGATCAGCGGCGAGATCCAATCAGGCGATATGGGGACAGACACGTAGTTCAGCGGCAGGCTGAAACTCGGGGCTCCGAAGCTCCGTATTAGCGCGGGCTTTCAGCCCTTGGATTGTGGGATGTGATACAGAGGACGCTCTATCGTGGGGCTTCGCCCCACGCTGGTATGAGGCCGCGCCGTTGGCGCTTTGGTGTATGCTCGGGTCACCGGCCTGGTGTGAATTCGAACTGGGCTTCGAATATCAATCGCACACACAGGCTTGGTCGCATTTCAAGCCGTGTTGCTTCAGGAACATCCGGAGTATGGGGGTGAACATAGGGCCGAAGGCCCGCCTTATACCAGCCTGGGGCAACGCCCCAGGTAGTCGGACCGGTGTCAGAAGGATAAGGGCTGAAAGCCCGCGCTAA
>JAAYVR010000179.1 GCA_012517065.1 Verrucomicrobiota bacterium
AGGGACGTTTTCAGAGATCGGAGTCGTGGGATGCCGAAGGCCTGGTGAAGGTGATCGGCGATGGGGGATTGTTTTCACGGGATGTCATTCCCGGCTTGGTTGGCGTGGTGATTAGGGGTGAGGTGCGCAGTGGGAGGGGTGTTTATCCCGGCTGAATAGGCATTGTTGCGTTAGAGGTGAAGTTTCCGAGGACTGTTTTGAGGGGTTAGCCGGGGTTTTGCGGTGGCTGAACAAATAGAGTGACAGACACGATATTGTGGCGGCCGGGTTGGACCGGGCTGGACTGGCTTGGTGGCGTCATGAGTGAAGTCTCCGGGGATCGTTGTGAGGGGTTGGCGGGGTTTGGTATTAGGGAAGCAAATAGAGTGACAGACACGATATCGCGCTTCGCGGTCCGAACTGAACCGGATCCGTGTGCGAATTAGATGGTCTGCTATCTCAATTGCATCGGGACCCAAGTCGAAATTGTCTTGGAATGCGTGGACTGCTCCGGTTTGACATCGGCGCCGAATGGATACACATGTAGGTGCATGACTCATGTGGGCGTCAATAATAAGACGGACGCCGAAAAGCGCATCATAGTATCCGAATTTTCCATTTCGGGAATGACATGCCAAAACTGCGCCAGGCGCGCCGCACAAGCGATTCAATCGATAGCCGGCGTTGAGTCTGTCACTGTGGATTTGGCTTCCGGCGCAGCAACTGTGCGCTGGCTACCCGGGGCCGTCCCTGAGCACAATGCTGTGGTTGAAACGGTGCGCCGCACCGGTTTTTCGGCAAAACTGCGTGGCCCAAGTCCAGCGGGTGGGGAAACAAAATCGCGGTCGCCATCCGATACGTGGCGAATGAATATCATCATTGGATTGGCCGCCGTGATTCCCCTTGCCCTTGGTGAATGGGTTCTTCACCTGCACGGAGAAGAATGGTTTGCATGGACGGGCTTCTTGCTTGCTCTGGTCGTTCAAGTGTTTTGCGGCGCACGCTTTTACAGGGGTGCATGGGCACAATTGAAGGCAAGGAGCGCCAACATGGACACCTTGGTTTCCCTTGGCTCGACCGCTGCATTCGGGTTCAGCGTGTATTTGCTGTTCTCCGGCTTGCCGGGGCACCTTTATTTTCTCGAATCTACGGCCATTCTCACGCTGATCAGCCTCGGTCATTGGTTGGAGGCGCGTGCGACCGAACAAGCAGCAAGCGCGCTGAAATCGCTCTTGAGATTGTCCCCGTCGAAGGCACGCAGGTTGGGTGCAGACCGGTCCGAAGAGGAGGTTCCAATCGACAGCCTCCGGCCTGGCGACATTGTGGTTGTGAGACCCGGCGACAACCTGCCCACTGACGGAGTTGTGCTGGAGGGTCGAGCGGCAGTGGATGAATCCATGCTGACAGGCGAAGCTGTCCCCGTGGAAAAGGGTCCGGGCGCTGTTGTGTATGGCGGCACATTGAATCCGGATGGCAGACTCGTCGTTCGCGTGACTGCAACAGGCGAACACAGCGCACTTGCGAAGATCATCGCCGCAGTCAAGCGCGCTCAAAACAGCCGCGCCAATATTCAAAGAATCGGTGACCGGGTCAGCAGCGTTTTTGTGCCCGTAGTTGTAGCCATTGCGATCGCCGCCGGATTGTGGTGGTGGAGCGATTACGACAGTGCAATGTCGGTTGCACAAGTACTTTCGCAGTACTTGTGGCCCGCAACCGTTCCTGAAACAGCGCTGGCCGCTGCATTCATCAATGCGGTCGCAGTGCTGATTGTAGCCTGCCCATGCGCGATGGGCCTTGCAACACCGGCAGCGATAATGGCCGCAACGAACGTTGCGGCACGCCGCGGATTCCTTGTGCGCGATGGCGTCGCCCTCGAAAAAGCAGGCAGAATCACCACGGTGGTGTTCGACAAAACCGGCACGCTAACCATGGGCAAACCGATTGTTACCGCGGTCAAAGACCTCAGGTTTGACACCCCCGCAAAAGAGCCGATCGAAATCGTAGCGGCAAGCCTTGCTGCCCCGTCCAATCACCTTGTCAGCCGCGCCATTGCGTGCCTGCGAGACAGAAACGGAAGTGGCTCGAAAACCGCTCGCAGTGAGCATCAGAATGCGACAACAACCCACGCCACTCCTCGATGGACCGATTGGCGTGAGATACGCGGCTGCGGTGTCATGGCAGCCGGCGACGGTCATGTCTGGCGATTGGGCTCGCTGCCATGGTTGCAGGAGGAAGGAATCCAATCGGGCACAGAACTGAGCGATGTACAAAGCACAGCCGGTGAAACTGTTATTGGGCTCGCCCGCGACGGGGAATTGATCGGGCTGTTCAACGTCAGTGATGCTCATCGTGAGGAAGCGAGAGCGGTTGTGACGGCGCTGAGAGCGTTGGGCAAACGCGTATGCATGGTAACCGGCGACCAACCCGGCCCGGCGCAAACAATTGCCGCCCGAATCGGCATCAGTCCCGCTGACGTGTTCGCCGGTATTGCGCCCGATCAGAAATCCGCAATGATCCAGCGCCTTCAGCAACATGGCGAGCGTGTGGCGTTTGTTGGCGACGGAATCAATGACGCCCCCGCGCTTGAACAAGCCGACCTTGGTATTGCTGTCGGCCTGGCTACAGACGTCGCGCGCGAGGCTGCGGATATCGTGCTGCTGAGGTCGGACCTGAGAGCAGTGCTGGAGGCGTTGGACCTTGCAGGGGCCGCACTGCGCACGATAAAACAGAACCTGTTCTGGGCGTTTTTCTACAATGCAACTGCAGTGCCGTTGGCAGCGCTCGGCTTTTTGAGCCCGATTCTTTGCGCTGCCACGATGGGGGTATCCGACCTCATCGTCATCGGAAACGCGTTGCGGCTGAACCTCCGCAAAAGATTCATGTCGCCACAATCGCTTTCCATGACTAAAAACGGCGCGTGAAACAATCGGCTCCAAAAGCATCATCCGGCAGTATCTCACGGGGTTTGAAGGTGTACCTGTTCGCCACCGCTGCAGTGACAGGCGCTGCCATCATGATAATTGAAATCCTCGGCGCGAAAATGCTCGCGCCGTATGTGGGCACGTCTCACTTTGTTTGGACAGCCCAAATTGCAGTGACGCTGTTGGCTCTTGCCAGCGGCTATGCTGTGGGTGGATGGCTGGCTGACAAATCACCGCGGCCGGCGTGGGTGTACGGCGGCATCGTAATCGCAGCGGCGTGGCTCGGGTTCAGCGTCATCGCATGTGAGTCTGTTGCATATTGGTGTCTCAGATTTCAGCTTGCGGCGGGCTCATTGATGGCTGCTGCGGCGTTGTTTTTTGTACCGTTGGCGCTGTTGGCAATGGTTGGTCCTTTTTTTGTCCGAGTCATTGCCAGTTCGGTCACGCACGTTGGCTCGATCGTTGGGAGGCTGACCTCGCTGAGCACGATCGGCAGCGTGGCGGGGACAGTGCTCATCGGTTATGTTCTGATTCCTCTCTCGCCAAACTCTGTCACGATGAGCCTTACGGCGGCCATGCTTGTCGCGATCGCAACCGGGTTTTTCGTGGTATGGGGACGCAACACCCGGTCGCCCGGCGTGGTCGCAAGCGCAGTAAGTCTGCTTGTCATCGGATTGGCGGCGGTTCAACGCCCGGCCGTTGGCACTGTCGGCGTCAAGGAAGTGTTTTCTGCAAACTCGAATTTTGGGTTGCTGCAGGTTGTTGAGACTGAGAGCGGCGGGCGCCGCTGGTTCTTGAACGATCTGTTGACCCAAAACACCTATGCGCCGGAGTCCGGACAAAGCATGTCGCTGTTCACACACATGCTCTATGGGCTGGCGAAGAGCTATACGCCTGAACTGCGCGACGCGCTTTGTGTTGGGCTCGGCGTTGGCATCGTGCCGATGCAGCTTGCAAGGGAGGGCGTCAAGGTCGATGTGGTCGAAATCAATCCTGCCGTGGTACCGATTGCAGAGCGGTTTTTCGGGTTCGATCCGGCGCGGGTGACGTTGCATATTGGCGATGGACGTTACTATTTCAACACCACAACAAGACGGTATGACGCCGTTGTTTTGGACGCTTTTCTTGGAGAGTCGCCGCCGTCGCACTTGATGACTCGCGAGGCGTTCGAGGCGCTGCACCGCTGTCTCAAGCCGGGTGGCACGCTTGTCATGAACACGTTCGCTGACCTTTCACCGGGACGCGATTTCCTTGGCATTTCACTTCTCTGCACTCTGCGCACGGTCTTCAAGAACGTTGTGATTCATGACGCCCGAAACGGCAACGTGTTCTATGTCGCGTCGGACCGTGAACCGTTTGTCATGCTCAAAGCGCCTCAGCTCGACTCCGTGCCCGAACCACTCCGATGGGCAGTTGAGGAAGCCTTTGCCAACCGCATCTTTATGGACAAGAGCGAAGGCACAGTCTTGACCGACAACTACAATCCAGCGGACTTCTACGACGCGCAGAACCGAGAAGCGCTCCGGCGGCAACTCGCCATCAGTTACAGGCCGGATTGACAACAGCGTTGGTCATTCCGGAAAGGGGCCTCGCCAACTTCTTGGATAATATCGAGCGCGTGCTTGATCTCGTCGGGTACTTCCTCGGGCTTGAGCAGCCTGGCCAACTGACTGCGGAGCTCGAAATGCTCGAAATATTGCTTGCAAGAGGCGGGCGTCCGTGTAAAGTTACGTGCGGTTTTTGGGACGCGAGCGTAGCTCAGGCTGGTAGAGCGTCACCTTGCCAAGGTGAATGTCGAGGGTTCAAATCCCTTCGCTCGCTCCAATTCATTTCCGGCCGATTCTCATTCCCCACCGTGTTTACAACAGATAATCTTCGAGACTTTGCCGGTGGATCGGTGCTGCTCGGTGGGCATTTTGCTCTTCGACAGGTCAAGCGACCAATCTCAACTTCACATTGCGTGGGCGACGGAGCCGCACCGAACAACACGGCGCAACAGAACGCCAGCCATACAACCAACGCGAGTATCCCAAGACAATCGTTGGCTTGCGGTCGCGCCGCGCTGTATTGCTCACTGAAGACTTCAACCACGGCCCGGACTCTGGCGGGGTCCGTGTCGTCATTGCGGTCAGGTGAAATTTCCGGGCTGGCGATCACACCGGTTGTGTCCCCGCAGAAGGCCTTCGCAAGGTGAGGAAAAATGTCGTTCCATGGCCCGGCTTGCTTTGGACCCAGACTTCTCCCCCGTGCGCGCGGACAATGTCGCGCACGATCGACAACCCAAGCCCTGTTCCCCCTTGGTCGCGTGAGCGAGATTTATCCACTCGATAGAACCGATCGAAGATTCTGGGCAGTGCCTCTGGAGGAATGCCGGGGCCATCATCGGTCACGTGCACCTGAATTCGGTTTTCATCGAGTGCCATTGCGCTCACGGTGACCTTGCCCTGCGGTTTTCCGTATTTGATGGCGTTGTCCAACAGATTTGTGAAAACCTGCTGAAGCCTGTCCGCATCGCCGAGCACGACGAAGTCGGGCAGATCATTGGTCATTGTGACGCCGCGCGACCGAGCGCGATGTTCAAGTTCTTTCAATACATCATCCACGACGCTACGGAGCGAGACAGGGTTGAGGCTGAGAACAGCACGGCCGGACTCGAGCTCTGCACTTGTGAGAAGATCCTCGATCAACATCGCGAGTCGATTGGCATGCCGCTCGATGGTGCCCAGAAAACGTTGCAATGTGGCTGGGTCGTCCTTGGCGCTGCTGAGAATTGCTTCCACGTAACCTTTTATCATGGAAACCGGAGTGCGCAGCTCGTGGCTTACGTTGGCTATCAACTCGGACCCGCTCTTTTCCAATTGTCTGACTCTGGAAAGATCACGGAATACCAGTACGACGCCCTGACGGTTGCCGGCCGGACTTCTTACGACAGTGGCGTTGACTTCGACGATCTGCTCTGTTGGCCCCGGGTAACGAAATTCGCAACCCAAAACCCGGTCCTCTCCTTCAAGTCTGCGCAACAGATCGGCAAGCTCATGAACTCGCAATACATCGAGCAACGACTTGCTGATAGGGTCCATGTCGGTTCCAAACAGCTCCCTGAAAGCGCGGTTGAAAGCCCGAACCCGGTTGGAAGTATCGAGCACGAGCAATCCTTCATGAATGCTGTTGAAGATGACCTCCTGTTGGGCGCGTAACTCTGCCAGCGTTGTGGCATGAGATGCCTTGATACGGTCAATCTCTTCACGTGCGGAGAGCAGGCGCGCATTAAGTTTTCTGGTCGAGTAAAAGTGCGCGGCCAGCGCGCCAAGTGCAACCAGCACTGTGAATGCGACCCAAAAAGTCATTCGACGAATCGGTAGCCGACGCCTCGGACTGTGTCCAGGTGTTTTGCTGCCGGGCCGAGCTTTTTTCTCAGGCGGCGCATGTGGGTGTCCACGGTCCGGGTGTCAATGGCTTTTTCGTAATTCCAAACATCTTGGAGCAACTGATCGCGGGACTGGACGCGGCCTGCGCGTTCTGCGAGCAGAACCAGAAGCCTGAACTCGGTGGCGGTCAGTTCGATCGGGTGGCCCTTGACCGTCACAGTGTGGCACGGCAAATCGATGACAAGTTCGCCAAACGCCATGCGTTCCTCTCTGGTCGGAAGCTTTTTCCCGCGTTCAAGTATCCGTTTTATGCGCAGAACCAGCTCGCGCGGACTGAACGGTTTTGTCACGTAGTCTTCGGCGCCCAACTCAAATCCGACAACGCGGTCAACCTCAGCGGCTTTAGCGGTGAGCATGAGAATCGGGATCGACGCGGTTGATTGGTTCCGGCGCAGGAGACGGCAAACTTCAAGCCCGTCAATCTCGGGCAGCATGAGATCAAGCACAATCAGGTTCGGAAGAAACGACTGGGCTTTCCGGACGGCTTCTGCGCCGTCAGCAGCGGTGATGACATCATAACCAGCCTGTTTCAGGCTGAACTCGATCAACTCGACAGCATCGGGCTCATCATCAACGACAAGAATCTTTTCCTTCATACTCCGGACTGGCCTGTTGAAGCCGGGTGGCGGATGTCCAGTGCTTCGCACAGATAAACGACCTCCTCGGCGATGTTTTTTGCGTGATCACCGATTCGTTCGAGACTCTTTGCGATCACCATCAAATGCAGGCCGCGAACAATCGTGGAAACGTCGGATGTCATCAAATCAACCAACTTCTGGTGTATCCGCCGGTTCAGTTCATCGATTACTTTGTCTTTCTGGATGATGGCGCGTGCGCGAGCGGAATCGCGCCTCGAGAAGGTGTCGAGCGCCTCTTTCAGCAGGTCAAGGGCCATGTCGGCCAGCGGCGGGATTTCGACCGCGGTTTTGAGCGGCAAATCGCTGTTCAGTTGGAGAACGCGTTTGGCGATCTTCGTCGCCTCGTCGCCCACGCGTTCAAGGTTTTGTGAAATCCTCATCGCAACGGTAACAAGGCGGAGGTCCGAGGCTAGCGGCGCACGCGCCAACAAACTGACTGCGAGATCATCGATCTCGACTTCGAGCCGGTCCAGAATATCGTCGCTTTCCTTGACCGCCTCGCTCAAT
Organism: Verrucomicrobiota bacterium; assembly: GCA_012517065.1. Classification (GTDB taxonomy): domain Bacteria; phylum Verrucomicrobiota; class Verrucomicrobiia; order Limisphaerales; family J093; genus JAAYVR01. The sequence continues at coordinate 7,474 of JAAYVR010000179.1, forward strand.
GCGTCGTTGCGCGAAGAGAGAGCTTCGATGGCTTGGCGCACTGCGCGTTCGGCGTGGCTGGCCATGAACAGCAGCTTTTCCTGCAACGTGACCATGTCGCTTTCAAAATGCCTTTCCATATCACCAAGATGGTTCAACCAAATCGTCCTGTCACGTAATCTTCAGTCTGTTTCCGGGAGGGGTTTGTGAAAATCTTCCTCGTGGGGCCATACTCGATCAGCTCGCCAAGGTAAAAGAAAGCGGTGTAGTCCGAGATGCGTGCTGCCTGCTGCATGTTATGGGTGACGATTACAATCGTGTAATCGCGCTTGAGTTCGAGAATGAGGTCTTCGATGCGCGAAGTGGCGAGTGGATCAAGTGCCGAGGCCGGTTCATCCATCAGGAGGATTTCGGGTTCAACTGCGATTGCGCGGGCGATGCAAAGCCGCTGTTGTTGCCCGCCCGACAGGCCCAGACCACTTTCATGAAGCCTGTCTTTGACCTCGTCCCAAAGCGCCGCTTTGCGAAGGCTCTCCTCGACGATTGCACTAAGCTCGGAGCGGTTTCGGATTCCCAGCAGGCGCGGTCCGTAAGCGACGTTGTCATAGACGGACTTTGGGAATGGGTTTGACTTCTGGAACACCATTCCGACACGCTTGCGTAGCTCGATCACGTCCACTTCGGGCGCATTGATATCGTGCCCTCCGATTTTGACTGTTCCTGAAATCCGCACGCTGTCAATCAGGTCGTTCATCCTGTTAAAGCAGCGCAGGAGAGTCGATTTACCGCAGCCTGAAGGGCCGATGAACGCTGTGACCACGCGTTCGCCAATATCGAAACTGATGTCTTTGAGAGCTTGAGCTTCACCGTACCAAAGCGACAGGTTTTGCACCTCGATGAAATTAACTTTGCCCGTGCTTGGGGGCGGTTCGGCGCTTGCAGCTCGGCCAACTTCGAGCGGTTTGAGCGTTGTGTCGTGCATTCTTGGTGTTCGGTTCTAGCCCAATGCGCGCAGCCTTTTCCGGACCCGGGCGCGGATTAGAACAGCGGTTACGTTGAGTGCAAATGTTAAGGCAAGCAATACGATGACGGTAGCGTACAGAATCGGCCGTGTTTGCTCGATGTTTGGGGACTGTGTCGAGAGGACGAACACGTGGTAGCCAAGGTCCATGAACTGGTCTGTCAGACGTTTCGGGAGGTCGGCCATGTAGTAGGCAACACCGGTGAACAGAATGGGCGCAACTTCGCCTGCGGCCCTGCTCACCGCCAAAATCCCGCCGGTCATTATTCCCGGCAGCGCCTGTGGCAAAACAACTTTGATGATCGTTTCGAGCTTTGTCGCGCCGAGCGCAAGACTTGCCTCGCGCAGGCCCATTGGAATCGCGCGCAGGGATTCCTCCGTTGCCACTATCACCACCGGCAATGTCATCACAGCCAGGGTGAGCGAGGCCCACAGAATCGATGGATGGCTCCACGTCGGCTCTGGACTGCGGAGAATCGTGTCCATGTGATGTCCGATGAAATTGATGAAAAAACCGAGGCCGAACAGCCCGAAAACAATCGAAGGCACCCCTGCCAGATTGTTGACTGCGCCGCGAATGATTCGCGTGACCGGCGAACGCACGGGAGCGTATTCGGTCAAATAAATTGCTGTTATCACGCCTACCGGCAACACGAAGAATGTCATCACGAAAACCCGGATTGTTGTCCCAACTATCATCGGCAGAACACCCGTGGTGGAAATGTCAAAAAAGTCCTTTTTCGGGATTGTTGTGATGAACCGCCATGACAATCCCTGCCAGCCGTTCCATGTGATGTTGATCAGAATTACTGCAAGAATGCACAGTATGAACAACGTGGACAGCCCGGTCAGTGCCGCAAAAAAGTGTGAGCCGACGTCTCTCCGCTCGGCACGAAAGTGCCTGGTGACGGCCTGCCCATTCATGACCCGAGCGCCCGTCATTTTTTCCCCTCCAGCTTTGCTTTCAGCCTGTGGATGATGATGTCACCGGCGAGATTCGACAGAAACGTCACTGCGAACAGCAAAGCGCCAAGCATGAACAGAATCCTGTAATGATGCCCGCCTGTGACAGCTTCAGCCATCTCGGCTGCAATTGTGGTTGTTATGCCGCGGGCAGACTCGAATATGTTCCACGACACAACGCTTGCCGAACAGATCATCAGCACAATCATGGTTTCACCGATGGCACGGCCGAATCCCAAAACCACCGCGGCAAAAACGCCCGGAAGCGCAGCAGGAAGAACTATCTGATATGCCGTCTGCCAGCGGGATGCGCCAAGTGCCAGCGCAGCTTGTGTGTAGCTCCGGGGAACACTGGTAAGCGCATCTTCAGAGATCGAAAACACAATTGGTATAACTGCAATTCCAAGCGCAATCCCGGCGACAAACGCGTTCAACCGCACCTCGTATCTGAACAAGGACTGCAGGACGCTCGCCATGACAAGAAGCGCAAAGAACCCTATGACCACGGATGGGATGCCCGACAGCAGCTCGATGGCGGGCTTGACGAGTTCGCGTGTGCGATCTCCGGCAAGCTGCGAAACATAAATGGCCGCGCCGATCGCCAGCGGCGTGGCAAACAACAACCCAACCAATGTCGGTTTCACACTTCCGATTAGCAGGGGGATAATGTTGTACTTCTTTATCCAGCCGATCGGCTGCCATATGTAAACCGGCCTGTCATAGCCGGTCCACTGATGCGGTTTTAACAGATAACGCCATTCAGTGGTGTTGATGCGTGCGTCTTTGTCTTCGCGGAATTGCGGCGGAATCTCAACCTGAGCCTCGATCCGAACCTCCATCAACGTCTTCAGCGTGTCACGGTCCATTTCGGCGAATTGCTTCTTGGTGAGCCCGAGGTACCGACGAAGTTCTTCCGGGCCGACCTTATCGATCTCCTCGACCGGGATGGTTGGTAGAACGAGGGCGCTGTTCATCTGGCCCAGAAAAATGGGCATAGCCTCGCGAGCAACAAACAGGAAAATGAGCAGTATGACGACTATCGCCGAAAGCGAGACAAGGAATATCAGTTTTTCCGCCAACCATTCCAATGGCCGCGCGCGATGTCCACGGTGGACACCCATCCAGCCAATCGTCCGTTTTCTGGCAACGCTCACCTTCTGCATGCCTTGTCGAAAACCTAAACCCGGGCGGGATTTCACACCCCAGGGAAATCCCGCCCGACCGCAACCTTGTCTCAGGAGGGCACTATGATCAAGATCAAGAACCTTGCCCATCGAGCGATGGGAGGTGCCGACTATTTCTCGCGCAAGTGTGTTGGGAGCGGAAAGTATCCAACCTCTTTCACGACGGCCTGGCCTTCGTCGCTCCGAATCCAGCGCAGGTAAGCTGCTATTTCGCCTTTGTCCAGCGCGGGGTTAACGTAGATGTAAAGGTATCGCCAGATTGGGTATTTCTGGCCGACAACATTCTCCTCGGTTGGCTCGATGGCCGGGGAATTCGCATCGGCTTTGACAAGAAGGTGTTTTGCGCCTGCGCCGTACGCAGCGCCCCCGTATCCAATGCCGCGTTTGTCCTTTGCGACCGCCTGAAGAACCGCCGCTGTGCCGGGCATCGTCTGTGCGCTCGCCACGAAGTCTTTCCCCTTGAGCACGTGTTCTTTGAAAAACTCATACGTGCCCGAGCTGTTTTCGCGGCTGTACACGGTGATTGGCATATCCTGGCCGCCGAGTTCTTTCCAATTCTTGATTTTACCTGTGAAAACCTGTTCGAGCTGTTCGACAGTAACTTCGGTGACAGGATTGTCTGCGTTGACGTACACTGACAGGCCGTCAATGGCCACCTTGTATTCGGTCGGGCGTTTGCCAAAAGCCTTGATGCAGGCTTCGATTTCCCTGGCCTTTATTGGCCGGGACGCATTGGCAAGGTCTGTTTGACGGTTTTGCAGGGCGGCAAATCCTACGCCGGAACCGCCGCCTGTCACCTGGATTTTGACGCCGGGATGCGTGCGCATGTAAACCTCGGCCCATTTTTGCGCAAGGATAACCAAAGTATCAGAGCCTTTGGCAGTAATGGTTGTCGCGGCTTGAAGTGGTTGTGCCACTACAAGGGCGACTGCACTGATGGCGAACACTAAACGGCATATGCGGCTTTTCATTTTTCGTTCTTTGGTTTGAGTTCTCACTGGTTGCGATTCTATTGCGTGCAAAGGTTTCATCGTGTCTTGTTCAAAACTTCAATGTAGCGTCAACCTGCAGGCGGCCGGTGCCACTGTCAGATAAATCAGGTGTTTCATCAATCAGTTCGGTCAGGAAGTACGTCACAGCAAAAGTGAGATGATCATAAGGCGAGAACTGACCGCGGACGATGTGCCCTCGGACATTCGTCCCGTTTCCGTAGCCACGACTACCGCCGATCGGCGCTGCAACGTAGTTTGCGCCAAAGTCGGATTCTGTGAATTCCTCGTACCATGCGTCAGCGGCGAGAAAACGGTACTGATGCGAAATATCCCACAAGCCTTTATTTCCTGATTTGCCGAATACAATTCCCACAGCCCAACCATCGTTCTTGCGCTGCGCAGCAGGGTTGTTCAGGTATTCCCCAAACAGTGAAATCGGAAATGGACCGCTGTACATCGGCACACTATCCATGGTGTATGTGAGTGTTCCGTCAACCTGGATCGGATTGAGCCGTAGCCACCGGGCTGCACAGAATCGCTCCAACCGTGCCGGCGATTATCAATCCCGCCCGGCACGGCTTTTTGCTGTATTTGGTCGTGATGTTCATTTTGGTTTCGCTTAAGGCTTGTTTGTGACGCCGCAATCAAACGTCGATCAACCGTTGAGAAACTATGTTGACCCTGTTACAAGACGGCGGCGGAAAAGTTACAGTTTGGTGACAAGTAAGGCTTTGCCCGGCGGCTCTTCAGCGTTTGTCCCAGACCGCGTTGATTAGTCCGAGGCACCTACTCGCAAACAGTGGATGCGCCAATAGTCAGTGTGTTGATGCCCGTCCGGAACGCATCCGAGACGTTGGAGCGAGCCATCGCGAGCATCTGCAGTCAAACCCTCAGCGAATGGGAGTTGATCGCAGTTGACGATTTTTCCGAAGACCACACCTTCAGCCTGCTGGAAGAACTGTCCAAAACAAACGTGCGCATACGCCCTGTCAAAAGCAAATCACGCGGGATTGTTTCGGCGCTTAATACAGGAATCGAACTGGCCCGCGGCCGTTTTGTCGCGCGCATGGACGCCGACGATTACAGCCATCCGGACCGGTTGGAAACACAAGCTGAGTTTCTTGCTGCGCACCCGCAGATCGGCGTGGTAGCTTGTCTTGTCAGATTTGGCGGCGACCGGTTGCGGAGCACCGGTTTTGCATTGCATGTGGATTGGCTCAACACGCTCCTTTCACACGAACAGATTTCATTAAACCGATTCGTTGAATCGCCGCTGGCGCATCCAAGCGTCATGTTCAGACGAGAGTTGCCAGGTAGATTCGGGGGCTATCGGGAAGGGGATTTCCCGGAGGATTACGAGTTGTGGTTGAGATGGCTTGAAGCAGGCGTGCGGATCGCCAAGGTGCCGCGCGAACTGTTAATCTGGCATGATTCGCCCAACCGGCTCTCGAGGACCGACCCGAGATATCGCGCTGAAGCCTTCTACAAATGCAAAGCAGAATACATCGCGCGATGGTTGCAAGCCAACGTGGTCATGAGCCGGCGAATACTCATTTGGGGGGCAGGCCGTGAAACTCGGTTGCGCGCGGAATACCTCACCAAACATGGCGTCGAGATCAACGGGTACATCGACATAGACCCGAAGAAACAGATGCGCCGTTTTCGAAACAGACCTGTGATTGGCCCTGAAGCATTGCCACCCTCCAATGATGTCTTTGTGCTTGGCTATGTATCAAAACGCGGCGCAAGAGAGCTCATCAGGGCCCGCCTCGCTGATGCCGGGTACGCCGAAGGCCGAGACTTCTTGATGGCGGCGTAGCAAGCTTGCTGCCCGTCATAGACAACACGTTTGTTGGGGATGCAGAGTCATGCCTGCATTCTATTGCAGCTCATTCTTACTGCGACTGCAGGTTGACGAATTGCCCGTTTCCGGCGCAAATTGCTGCTGTGCAAATGACAACCGCCAACCGGATTACGCTGGGCCGAATCGCCCTTGTGCCGGTTTTTGCTGTCATACTGCTAGCGTACATCAGGTCGGGCGCAGAGTTGTATCGCTGGCTAAGCATTGCGCTGCTGGCAATCATGGCCATCGGGGACGTTGCCGATGGTTACATTGCCCGGCGATTCGGCCAGCAAACAGAGATTGGCTCGCTTCTCGACCCGCTCGCCGACAAGCTGCTGCTCACGCTCGCATTGGTGATCCTCAGCCTCGCTGACAGACCGCACGTGGACCGGATACCTTTGTGGCTGACCGCGACTGTACTATGCCGCGACGCGATGTTGCTGTTGATTGTTGTGGCGGTTGGAGTGCGGGTCGGACAGCGCGCCGTCCATCCGCGACCCATTGGGAAAGCCGCGACAGTGTTGCAACTGGCGTGCGTGTTTGGATCGCTGCTCCAGGTCGGGGACAGTCTGCTCCGACTAGCGGCAGTAGCGGCGGTGTTGTGCACGTTGCTCGCAGGAGCGCTCTATCTATTGGACGGTTTGAAGATACTGCGACAGCCGTCCAACATAACCAAGTAGTCGGCGGCCATTTGGAATGGCACTGCTCGTGCGATCGGTACTGTGCAGAGCCCTGCCACCCCGGAAACCTCACTAGGGTGAAGGCATGGCTGAATCCGCGATGGTGGCCGGTGAGATCCCGGGCTAAAGTTGCTTCAGGCGGAAGTAACGAGCCGGAGCCGTCGGTGAAACCAAATAAGGACTGGTTGCATCGGTCAAAGGCGTCCAAATGCCGGTGGAGAGATTTTCACACCACTCGAGCGTGCCCGGTCCGGCCCACGAGATCTGGACCTGCTTGTTGACCAACTGCACGTTCAGTTGAGCGGGTTGGGGGGGTATCTCCGCCAGCACATGAACAACACTGCCACCTATTGGGGCAACGTCGGCCAGCGCCCAATTCGAAGTGATTAGCTCGAGGTACAATTGGATTGTGTCATGCGCGAAGATTGGCAGACCGTCAGTGGGATAGGTGGCTTTGCGTGATATACAGCACTCGAATTCATTGGCGACGGTTGTTGGCGCCAACTCGAATCCCAAATCGGCAACCTCGCCCTCGTTAAACCCGCCGTTTTTCTGTTGGTAACCGTTGCCATTCTCGATCATCAGCTCGCTCCCGCGATACCCAAGCAAACCGGTCTGATCGTCATTATCAGCGTTGACAAGAATGTGGTAGTAATGGCCCACGCCCAACGGTCCAACATCTGCGTGAAAACTGAATCTGACAAAAATGAATTCGGCGTCGCTTGCCACATAAATGTCCTTGAACTCGGTGCCCTCACCAGTTTCCTGTGGCTCACTCGCGGCCGGCTCGATCCCCGTCCAATCATCAAAACTGCCGTCAATGCGAATTGTCGTCTTGAATTGAACGGACAGGGTGGCGGCGTTGTTGAACATGTCTTTGATGCCGGTAATCGTCAGTACGTGAACAGACCCGAATGCCATTGGCGACGTAACCAGTGTTACTTGGAGGGGGTTGGCCGGATCGCGTTGTGCCGACTCGACAGTGACACCGCCGTCGATTGCATAGATGCGCGCGTCATTGGCGGTGGATTCATTCACAGGTTCGGAGAACAGAAGCACTACGCTTCGGCCGGAGCCTGTAACACGGCTCAGTGTCGGCGGCTGTGTATCCCTCAAAACCGTGAGTTTTGCTGCGCGGCTGGTGACGCTGTTGAGCCTGTTGGCCACGGTTACCCTGTAAAACCCCGCATCCGCCGTACTCACCGCAGGGATCGAGTATTCCGGGGCAGTTGCTCCCGGGATCGGCACGTCGTCCTTGTACCACTGGTAAGTCAGCAGAGGCGACCCGGTCACAACGACTTTGAATGTCGTCGCCTGCCCTTCGAGAACCTGTCGGTCCGCTGGCTGCCCCGGGTCCGCAATAGCAACCTCGACAGCCATGGTTGTCAGTCTGGCAGCGCGACTGCTGATCGTCTGACCCGATGCGTTGCTGATCTCGACGCGATAGACTCCTGCGTCAGTGACCAACACAACCGGGATTGTGTATGTTGCTGATGTTGCGCCGGGGATTGGTGAATCATCTTTGTACCACTGGTATGAGAACGGCTCGGTGCCGCTTAAAGGTCCGGGACTGAAAGTTGTTGATTGACCTTCGACAACGGTGCGGTCTGCAGGTTGCGACGGGTCTTCAATGACCGGCGGCAAACGATCTCCTACGTCCAAGCTCAGGCCGAAAACCAGTTCACCCGCCGTGCTCGGAGTTTGGTGAACCTCGACAGCCAACACATTATCGCCAATTACCAAAGCTGCCGCAGGCAGACCAAACACCTCTGGTTGTCCAGGGCTCGCCGGGCCGCCGTTTGCCGGACTCGAGTGCCGAATGTCGCCGTCGGGCATGCGCAATCGCTTGATCTCGGCTCCATTCAGGTAAAACACCGCACCGTCCGAAAGGTAGGTCGAGGCCGAAAGCCCGACGCCCGTTGTGTCTTTGTCCCAAGTGAAATGAACGCGGAAATAGTAGGCGGTGTTGCCCGTCGCCAAGGAGGTGTTGATCGGGTACGGATAAACTCCGGGACTCGCGCCGAAGCCGAACAGCCCGGTGCCGTCAGCCCAGTTGCCTCCCTGGTCGCTGTATTCCAACTGCATCCAATCAGCGTCAGGACTGGCGCCGGACTGATCGTAACGCCATGTCGCGGTGGTCAGGCCGATCAGATTCTGCGAACCGGTGAAGACGGGTGGAGTGGGAGCAAACTCGTAAAAGAATCCCTCTCCGTTTGGCACCACATCGACGGTCTGCCAGCTCAGGTTCTCGGTGTGCAGCACGATGGCGAAGTAGTCCTGTGTGAACACCGGCAGGCCTTCAGCATCGAGCACGTTGCGCGAGATGCGTGCTTCGAACTCATCGGCAACGCCCGACGGCGCAGCAGCCCAATCCAGATTGCTCGCAGGGCCTTCGTTGAAAGAGCCGTTTTTCTGCTGATACCCCCAGCCGTCCTCGATCAGCAATTCGGAACCAACGCCCAGCCATGCCAAGCCCGTGCCAGGGTCGGCGTCCCGGTCGATTAAGACCTGATGATGCCACGCGGCGTAATCGCTTGGCGCGTGGAGCCGTACACGGATGTACACATACTGGTCGTCATTGGCCACATACAACTCCTTGAAATCATACTGCCCGGGAACTTCTTCGTCGTCCACGACTGCCACTGGCACGCCCGCCCAGTCAGCAAAGGATCCGTCAATGGTGATTCGTTTGAAGTGCCCCGCATGGCCGGTGTCAAGCGCTATCCCCAGCAATACCGGAAGCAAAGCCGCGATTCGGGTTTTCATGGCATGAAACTGTTGAGGGTTTTGTTGCTCTTATCGTCAGAATCCTACTCCCCACGAGCGGCCAATGCAATCAAAACTAGCGTCAACATAATCCGGCTCAGCGTCGCGCTCTACTCGGACAAGCGCAATCGGTAGAATCGCTGCAGACAACCAAGGTCAAACTCATCCGTTACCTCGGTCTGGGAAAACAAAATGACATTCGTAATGCGAGGTGTCCACTGCATGAAGTTCGTTGAAACTTCCAGGACCTGGGTTGATTTCAACGGCGCTTGTACAACCATGCGAAATTGGCCTGTTGATTCCACTGTTGCGCCCGAAAACCTTGCAAGGGGTTGAAGTCTTAAGACTGCTGTTGCTCGCGGCGCAAGATGTACGGGCCAGCCGTTCGTGGTGCGAGTCAACCGCTCGTTGCTCAGCAGTTCCAAAGCCGCAAACCGATCCTGCTCTTCAGTTGACTTGCCAGACAGGATCAGGAAAGCCGTTGTTGCATTCGTGCTTTCGTTCAGGAGCGTGAAATAGGTCGTGCCGTCAGCCGCCGGACCGAAGCGCTCGACCATTACCTCCTGACGATCGCAAACTGCGCCGGTGACAGGTTGCCAGCCCGCCTCCGCAACCTGCCGAATGATCGGAATGTAACGTCGAAATAAATCCCGGTCGCGGTTGTACCATGCAGGATTCCGCCAATAGGGATTGTCTGCGGCGTTGTGGCTGAACATGGACGGGTACATCCCGTAGAACAAAGACCGTTGAAAGTATCGTTCCACCATGTCGGGCCCGAACTTGTCAAACTCGGTGTTCATCAGCAGCAGATATGGTTTGCGGCCCGACATTGTGCGCCACAGGCTCATCGTGGCATGGTCGGCAGGTCGATACTGATCGCCCGACAACCAGTCGGTCTCTGTGCCCATGACGTCCAGCCACGGACACAGAAATGAGAAGCGATAAGGCACACCGTTGGCAAAGCACAGCTTCCCGATGTTGTGCAGGTCCGAGCTGATCCACTTGGTAAACTCGAAGACGGCCAATCCCTTGAACAGTGTGGGTTGGCGACTCTCGAGGGAAAATGTCAAAGGCACTGTCGTGTGAGCGAAATGCTCGCGCCGAAAATTCAGGTTCGCGGTCACATACCCCTCGAGCGAATCAAGGTATTCACCGTCCAGATGCCCGTTTGCCCCTGGTCCGTAGAGCCGGTCGCGAATCGAGTCGTTCCAGTAAATGGTGGCTGCGTTTGGCGCCGACGGCAGGAACGGATTCGGATTCAAACTCCAAACCGCACCGTTTGCCCACGGCGTGTCGCGGAAAAGCAGAGCCGGATTGCCCTCTTCATCGAACATTGCAGCAGAACGAGACACCTCGGCCATGCTCTTCTGAAAACCCGCCGGGCCGGCAGCCAGTGTGTCGCGCACCTCCAATGCCGCTGCCAAGGTCCGCGGCAATTCCGGTGCCATCGACATCCACCATGTCATTGGTTCTGTGTACCGAAAACTCAGGATCCCATGTGCGTCGTCGAATGGTACGTTGTTGTTGCCCTCGTGGTAACGGAACCCAAAATCCTCCCATCCTTGCACGGTGCTCACGTCAGTGAATGGCATCCAAATGCCCTGCTGAATCGATCGCACAACGAAGTATTCAGGGAATATGGTCATCATTTTCTCCCATGCGGCGCGGAACCCCCACTTCGGCTCGAAACGATAGATAATGAAACGAAAATCTGCTGCCGAAGGAAACCGCACTGCATCCCGAACAAGACCCAGGTCGTATGCAATCAGAAACTGCCGTGTTCCGGCATGATAAAGCAACCGGTACTGCGCCGGTTTAGCCATGTCGATTGCCAAAGCCAAACCACTGCGGCCGTCCTCGACGCACGCGATCGGGTAAAGTGACAATGTGCCTGTGGTGCCGCATCCGACCGTTGTCACGTTCTGGTATTCGCTGCCGCCATCAAGGATGCTTCGACTGCGCCTGATGTCATCATGCCACGTCCAACCGATTGCATCCACAGGCAGAGCAAATACCAACAGTATCGATCGATCGTTTGTGCTGGTTGATGACACGCGCCCCTCGATCGCGATGTGGTTTGTCTCGGCTTTTGTAGTTAGGGCCAGCCGCAAGCCAAGCTCTGGGCATTCCTGGTTGGTAAATGCATATACATCCGAGTTCGCTGCCACGTCCCGGGCAAGAAAACCAGCAGGCACACCCGACGACAATTCCCTGCCGTCCACACTCAGAGATGTCACCCGCCCACCATCGAGCGTTAGACGCAGGCCGTCTGAAGTTGAACGCACCAACGGATTGACCGCGGGCGGGTTCGTCCAAGAGGCTTTTGCCATCGGCGTCCCTTGGAACATTACGGCCCCGCTCGGCGTAGTGACCTCCGATAGTTCTATGTCATCGAACCAAGCTTTGCCGGAGTGCTTGCGAAACAAGCAATAGACAGTGAGAGACCGCACAGGTTTTTGCGGCATTATAACCGCCTGGCGCAGTTGCCAGTCATGCGTCCCGGTGCTGAAGTTTGCGGTTTGTCCCCACAACGGTGTGCCGTCGCGGTATATAATGTCCACATAAAGTGAATAATCGCTGTCGCTGCCGCCGCTGACATCCTCGGCCCGGCTCCATCCTCGAACAACAATCGGCGCAGGTTCCGATTGATTCAACGTCAGCGTCTGGCTGGCGCCATACCAGCCGGTGGCATCCGGCGCACTACAAGCCAGCGCTTGACTGTTCAGCCGCCCTTCACCCGCTGCGATACGCCAGCCTTGAGGCGCGCGTTGCCATGCGACAAAACTGCCGTTCTGGACCAGTTCAAAACCGGGATTTCGCAACAGATTGGTTTCACCTTGTCCGCCCGACAACACTCTCAGGACAGGTTCGGAAGCCAATGTTGGAACGCCAATGAGCCCCAGACAACTCACTGCCAGCCATAACGCACGCACACGCAGCATGCGTATCATTTATCACACTCGTGTCCCATTGGCAAACTACTGCAGGTTCTCGCACAAACCCGCTGCAGCCTGGAAAGTGCTGCTGTTTGCCGCTGTGCCGAACACTTCCGTGGCCTCATTGTTCTGCGACCCATTCTTCGGCCGCTCGCCACCCCGAATCGGCCCAGGCCATGCCGAGGCCCGGTCGCATACTCGAAGTTCGTGCTGGTTTGCGTATCCGCCATCCGTGCTCCTCCATTAGCCCGCATATTTCATACCCTGAGCAGTCTGCGAAACGGGTGTCTTCAAGCAACCAAGGAATATGCGGGCCCCGGAAATCTCACCGGAGTGAAGGCACGGGCGAATCCGAGGGGGTGAGCGGTGAGATTTCCGGGTTAGGCTCGGCCTTAAGCGCTGGAGCTGCCAAGAATGCTCGTGCCTGCCAATAGTCACACTAATTCCTTGCTGGCCGTCACAATGTGTGATAACAACGGCTCATGTTGCGCGAAGGAAAAGCGCGGGAATGCCGCCTGGAACCAGCAACCGCGCGCGAGCAAGACCGCAGACCGAAGCTTCTAATGCCGCGAATTGCGATATTATACCGCTGCCTTTGCCAACTTGCCGCTTTGACAGTTCTTGTTGCCATCCCGCGCGCAACTTCCGCTGAATCAACCGAAGGAAAGAACCAACCCACCGGTCCAGCCATTGTCGTTGACCTTGCATACAAGGAGCTGACCAACGGATATGTCAATGTTTCCAGCGTGACGGTGGAATCATTGCCGGACACGCCGAAACTGCCGCCCAATATTGAAAAAAATGATCTTGGCCGCTACTCGGTTCGTTTCAAGGATGCGCCTCCAATGGCCATGGTTTGGGACCGAACGAGCAATGTTCTTTATCTCGATTTGAACAGGAATCTGGATTTGACCGATGATCCCGCTGGCGTCTTCACAAACGAGTTTTCTTTCACCAATTACGGCTCATTCAAGAATGTGCACATCACAGTCCCGACCAAAGAGGCTGAGCAACCATTCCTTGTCGATCTGAATCTGTTTCCGTTGCCGGTCGGGTCCCGGCTGCATGCGAACATCCAAGTCCGGTCTTTCTGGCAGGGCAAAACCACGATAGACGGAACTGATCATGAAATCGGAATCATCGACCAACCCACCGAAAAGTCAGGAGCGCTTACGTTGCTTCTCCGCCCATGGGAACATCGTGACCAGCCGCTGAGCGCGTCCAACAGTGACCCGAGCATGTTTGTACTGCCGGACGAACTGTTCTTCCGGGGACATTTGTACGCTTTAAGCCACCGGTTCGACACCAACAAAAGCCCTGCCGGACGGCGCCTCGAACTGAAAGAAACGCGGGCTGAGCTGGGTGAAATCGCAATTACAGGCAAGCACATCGATCGGATCGTCATGACCAGCCAGAAACGCGCTCTTGTGCTTGACCGCCCGGCGCCTGTCGAGCGCGTTCCGGTGGGCAGCTACATGCTAGACAATGTCAGTCTCAAAGCGGACGGACGTCGAGCTGTGCTTTCAAGCCGTCCACAGGAGCTTCTGAAATCGGAGACAGTCAAGGTTCAATCCTCCGGTCAAACCACGCTGATTTCGGGCGGGCCATTGACGAATTCGGTCTCGATTGTTCGCCGGGGCAAGGCATTGGTTTTCAATTATGAACTCCGCGGCCAAGGTGGCATGGCGTACAGTTTGATCAGCGGTCAGGGTGCTGTTCAGCCCGAGTTTGCAGTTTACCAAGGGGACCGCAAAGTCGCTTCGGGCAAATTCGAGTTCGGCTGAGGGGGCACTTGCTCGTACTCATGGCGAGTACCAACAACAGTCCGAGGTCCGGTTCAGGTCGTTGCAATCTCTGATCTTGGCGGCTTGGGTGACAAGGAAGGGCCCCGTGTCAATTACGAATGGGTGCCGCCGAGTTTACTGCCACAGTTTGTGCCATGGATCGCGGTGTTGCTGCTGTTGCTTCTGCCAGCAAACCGCCGCCCGCAATCGTGGTGGGTGTTGCTGCCAATGGGGGTGATTTGGTTGATCGACGCTGTACTGAAAGCTGCAGCCCCAGAGATTTTCTCCGATGCCAACGATTATTTGGCGCTCGTATTAACCTCGCTTGCATTTGGGGTGGCAGTTTTGTGGTTGCTGGCGGGTTATCTCGCAGGCCTGTCAAGGCCTGTTGCGTTCCTTGTGGCAACTTTGATCATCAGCGCCAGTTCTATCCTGGCGTATTTGATACGAGCCGATTTGTCTGAACTGACCCCAGTAACAGCCGTGTTCGTGGTTGCGCTGCTGATCCTTTCTTTGCTTACCGCGCTTGCACTTGTGTTATCCTCACTGATGTGCAAGCGAGTCTATCGTCCCACGCGTTTCCTGGCATGGTTTGGGATTTTTCTACTGGGCGGGTGGTTGGTGATCAGTTCGCCGTTTATTTTTGTTTTTCTGGTCGTGAGCCTGACTCAGGGAGGCGGGCCGCCAACACTTGAGTTCCTTTGGGGTATTGTCGTGTTCGCTTTGCTGACTTTTGCGGTTGTGCTGCCGTTCCTTTTGCTTTCGTTCGTTGAATCGCGCCACAAGGAACGGTTCATAGCGTTGTTCGGATTACCCCGCGTCCCACAAAATGCCCCTGCACCACCACCGGTGGCGCCTCCGTCGCCATTGACGTGAGACAGCAGCGCTGAAGTGTTCGGCGTTGCCCACAATTTGCAGCCGATGAAAACACCGGCAATGCGCTCCTTTCCAGATGCTTCGCGTGAACTATGACCACCGCCCTGATCCGGCCGCTGCAAACATATTGTTAAAAATTGAAAAACCTGTTGTCAAAGTGATCGGTTTCCTATAGGAGAATAGGATATGAATGGACGCGCCGTGTTTTGACGTCGCGTTCTGGTGAAGCTAACGGGAGCGGCCGCATCGCCGGCGAGTGCCGGATAAATGCAGGCGCCGCGTAAGCGCACTACATGACAATGCGAAAAAACAGGAACGGTGGGTCAGGGCGAAGCCCGGTAACAAGCAAGTACGACGCAAATCAGTCGGTGCTCAGAAACGCTTATGGCGCGTTTGCTGATCTCCGCCGCGAATTGGCGGATTCAAAGGCGGCCGTCGAAGAACGCACCGACGTCTTGAAGATTTTTGCTGATTGCGCTGATTCACAACGCGCATGGCTGCTGCTGGAAGATTATTTCGAAAAGCTTTCTTTGGCGCGCAGAGATTTCCCGGGCACGGATTGGTGGCCAAGACTGTTGGAAGTAAAAGGCAAAGCCCGACTTGAAGAACTGGCGCTACTGTTCCTCCGCACAAACCGGCCACTGCCAACCGAACTGAGCGGCTACGCCAATCACGCCAGACTAGCCGAGGTCCAGGCCATCGAACAGGAAAACAAACGGCTAACCGCCATCGAAGAATGGTTGTTGCCCCCAACACCAGCACACCTCGATGCGCCCCGCGCTCACTTGAGAGTCCTGGCGCGACTCGTCCCCTCGCCGTCCCAGACAGGATTGCACGAGCTCGGGATTGAATTTGCACTTTTCCGCCCCCGGACTGGTGAAAAACAGCGCACCCTGGGCGAATTGATCGAGCTAACAACCAGAGCCGTGCATGAGGAAGAGCTTTTCCCGCCACGTGACTGGGACTTCATTCAATGGCTGGCAGCCACATATTCAAACGGAGCCAGAGACGGCGAACCGCTGCGGCTGAGCGGCCTCGATTTGCTCCAATGGCTGGCCTCATGGGGAAATCCACCGTGGATCGAGTGGGCTGGCAAACCGGATAACGTGGTTTTCCTTGGACAACTGGCCGAGTTCGTCCCAGCACTCGACACAATTGATGGGAATCTCATGCTGGTTCAGCGATTGCGCCTGCCAAGCGGCGAAATCTTTCCCTTGGAACGTGCAGCATTTTTTGCAGGCCGGCCATCCATGGTCGCCGTTGATCACGTCATTTATTTGCTCAAGAACGCGCCAACCCCGGAACTTTTGGTTGGTCTCTTGGAAAAGCCTGCCGTACCCGTCCGCAAACTCAGTCACAAGTTAATCACACACCTCCGCAGAACCGGTGTCCACGGCGGACCCGATTGGGACGATCTCTGCGTCGCTCACCGGGCAAAACCCCGGTTCATCTTCGAGCTCGAGAACGATACCGTCCGAATGCGCCTTTTCGCAATCAGCGACCGCGACAAGAGCCGATGGCTCTGGAACGGCCACGATTGGTTGCGCGTCGAGCCCCAGACCGAAAAAAGTGACAAGCCCGAAATCCTCGATGACCCACGCCTCGACGCGGCCGTCCAATGGCTGCGCCGACAAGACTGGTTCACGCCAGAACCGGGTTTGTGGATTGGCGATGCCAGCGACAACCTGCTCGCAACCCTCGCCCAAGCATGGCCGGATCGCCCAGCCGACGCCGAGTACCTCGGCAATGCCGCGTTCCAAAGATTGTTCATCAACCCCCGCCAATTGCGCCCAAGAATCCTCGTCAAGGGAAGCGGCATCGATTGGTTCTCGGTCTGCGCAGAGTGGGAACAGGAAGGCATGCGCCTTACCCCTGCAGACCTTGAAGCCCTTGCAAAAGCCAACAGCAGGTTCGTCAAACTCCCAGACAGCGGCTGGGTCGAGCTGGACCTGCAGGCCGTCCACTCAGCACACGAAACAATGGCCGACATCGGCTTGGATGGTTTGTCGGCCCTCCCGCAAAAGGTTGACATGCTCCAAGCCGCGCACCTTGACGAAGAAGCCCTCAAGAAATTCGGCGACCTCCCCGAGGCCAAAGAGCTCCGCAAACAGCTCGCCGATTTCAAAGGCATCCCAAGCATCCCATTGCCTGCATCCGTCAAGGCCGACCTCCGACCGTATCAGAAAGATGGATTTGATTTCCTTTGCCACCTCAGCCGCATAAAGCTCGGCGGCGTGCTGGCCGACGACATGGGCTTGGGTAAAACAGTCCAAACCTTGGCATGGCTCGCATGGCTGCGCGATACAAACCCAAACAAACCAAAACCCGCACTCGTCATCTGTCCCGCGTCAGTCCTCCACAACTGGCGGCGCGAAGCGGAAAAGTTCGTTCCGGACATGCGCGTGCTTGTGCTGGAAAGCGGACCGGCACGCCACAATCTCCGACGCCAAATCCCCCAGTATGACCTGATCGTAACCAACTACGCACTGCTCCGTCGCGACCTCGAAGCACTGAAAAAATTCGAGTTCCGCGCTGTGATCCTTGACGAAGCCCAGTTCATCAAGAACCCGGCAGCACAGGTCAGCCTCTCAGTCAAACAACTCAAGGCCGAACACCGATTGGCCCTCACCGGCACACCTCTCGAAAACAGGTTGCTCGATCTGTGGAGCATTATTGATTTCGTCCAGCCAGGTTACCTCGGCAATCAAGCCCAGTTTCACGAAACCTACGAACCCACAGGCGAAAACGCCGAATGGGCACAGCGAATGGCCCGACGCAAACTCTCGGCAAAACTGCGCCCGCTCATGCTCCGCCGACTCAAACGCCAGGTCGCAAAAGACCTGCCAGACCGCATCGAGGAACGACGCGATTGTCGCATGGACGAACCCCAACGCAAACTCTACCTCGCAGAACTCCGGCGGTCACGCGAGCAGGTCATGCAAACTGTCCAAGCAAAAGGCCTCGCCCGCAGCCGAATCCACGTCCTCGCCGCACTCACAAGACTGCGCCAAATATGCTGCCACCCAGCCTTGGTTGGAAACGACTCGCCCTCCGGCAAAACCGAGACGCTGTTCGAGTTGGTCGAACCCCTCATGGACGAAGGGCAAAAGGTGCTCGTGTTCAGCCAGTTCGTGCAGATGCTTCAGTTGCTCGACAAGGAATGCAAGGAGCGGAACATCCCGACCTACATGCTCACAGGCGACACCAAAAACCGACTCGAGCTTGTCCAAACGTTCCAGAACGATCCGAATCCGTGCCTGTTTCTCCTGAGCTTGCGCGCAGCCGGAACCGGATTGAACCTCACAACCGCCAGTTACGTCATCCTATACGACCCATGGTGGAATCCCGCTGTGGAAGCCCAGGCGATAGACCGTTCCCACCGAATAGGCCAAACAGAAACCGTGAACGCCTACCGCCTCATAACTCCCGGCACTGTCGAGGAAAAAATCTGGGAGCTGCAGCAACGCAAAGCACAAACCATCTCCGACGTCCTTGGCGAGGAGGGCTTCGCCCGCAGCCTCACACAGTCCGACCTCGAATACTTGTTCTCAGACTAGATCAGTGCACTGAAAGGATGCACTGAAAGGATCGACGTTCAAGCACCCCGCTGCAAGCTTGACTCAAATACTCAGCAGTATCACTGACCCAAAGTCTTCTTCAAATCCTGGGCAGTCTTGGTGGTCTCCTTTGCCGCCGAAGAAAGAGCTTTCTGGATTTGCTCCTTGAGCCCATCGACGAGCTTTTGTTGTTCCGGCGTAAGCTTCAGTCCGGCCAGCTTCTGCTGAAGTAACGACAGCGCTTCCGTGTGTTTGCCTTGGTTGACCAGATTCTTTGCTTGATCAATGACCGTTTGCACCTGAGCTTGGGCAGCGGCAGCTACCTCACTGGCCTGGTTTTGCGCGCCGGCAGCGGTTGCTTGTACTGCCTCTTTGGCCTGCTCGGCAGCCGCACCCGCGCTTTTCTGCATCCCTGAAACAGTGCTATCAATCGTTTTTTGACTCTTGCCGGCATCACTCGTTGACTCCGACTGCTTGCTGCAGCCGCAGAGAAACGCCGACATCGCAACTGCAAAACTGACAACTTTAGCGAATCTTCCTGTCTTCATAGTTCTTCCTCAATGTTCTTTCCAAACCAGTCACCAACATACTGGCTAATGCAGGAGCATAAAAGCCGGGAATCAGGATCTTAGGCAGATTGGCGGGGCCATGAGATTGATACCGCAACGGCAACCACTGGCATTTCACCGGCCCTGTTTCCGCGGCTTCGGCGGCGGCATATGCAAAACAACCGTAATGTTGATCAATCCATTGACGGCTCGAATCAAACCGCGTTTTACGGAGTCGATGTGCTGCAGCGCAATTGGGCCTTCTTTGCCAACAACCGATTACAGCCGAGCGATGGATCGCTGGCGTTCAACAATCAAACACGTTGGAAGTCACAGCACAATGGGCACAGCCGGCCCGAGCTGCAGTCCCGCCAAACTTAAATGCCCTTGGTCCGCCTGCACACAGACCGCTTGGATATGAGATGCCGATTCACCGCGTTCAGGTAAGCCCTGGCACTCGCTTCAATGACATCCGTGCTGGCACCTTTCCCTGTCACAAGATTGCCATCACCGAAATCGACCTTGGCCGTCACTTCGCCAAGCGCGTCTTTGCCCTGCGAAACAGCTCTCAGGGAGTATTCCATCAACCTGCCATTGGTCTTGGTCAAGCGGTCTATCGCACGCAGCGCGGCCTCAACCGGCCCGTCCCCAATGCTGGCGTCCTGCACGATTTCCTGGTTGCCATTCACCGACTTGCGCAGTTTCACCGTGGCTGTGGGAATCGTTCCGCTGCCGCTGGTGACGCTCAAATACTCGAGCGACCACGTCTCGGGAACCTGGGTAATCACACCTTCGACAAGTGCAGTTAGATCGTCGTCGTACACAAACTTCTTCTTGTCCCCGATTTCCTTGAACTTGGTGAAAACAACGTTCAGGTCATTGTCAGACAGCTTGAACCCCAAATGCCTTAATCTGGCCGAAACAGCCGCACGCCCGCTGTGTTTCGTCAGCGGAAGTTCGGTTTCCCCCCAGCCAACTTCCCGCGGGTCCATGATCTCGTAAGTCTCGCGCTTCTTAAGGATGCCGTCCTGGTGTATCCCGCTGCTGTGAGCGAACGCATTGTCACCCACAATCGCTTTATTTCGCTGCACCAAGAACCCGGTCATTCTTGAAACAAGCCTGCTCGATTTCACAATCTCCCGAGTGTTGATGTTGCATTCGAGTCCTGAGAAGAAATCTGGCCTCGTCCGCACAGCCATGACAATTTCTTCGAGCGACGCGTTGCCCGCTCGTTCCCCGATGCCGTTGACGGTGCATTCTATCTGGCGCGCGCCAGCCTTCACCGCAGCCAGCGAGTTCGCCACCGCCAACCCAAGGTCGTTGTGACAATGAACACTGATCACCGCCTTGCCGGACTGAAATTCCGGAACTGAAACATAAAGATGCCTGATCAGTTCCCCGAACTCCTGCGGTATCGCCCACCCCACCGTGTCAGGTATGTTCACAGTAGTCGCACCCGCCGCTACAACGGCACGGCACACGGCAACCAAAAACTCCGGGTCCGTCCGCGAGGCGTCCTCGGGAGAAAACTCAACATCGTCCACATACGATTTGGCGCGTTTCACTCCCTCCACAGCAAGACGCAGAATCTCGCTTTGTGCTTTCCTGAGCTTGTACTTGAGGTGAATTTCAGAAGTGGCGAGAAAGACATGAATGCGCGCCCGTTTCCCGGCCGGCTTCACAGCTTCTGCGGCACGGTCAATGTCTTTGGGAACACACCTGGCCAGCCCGGCTATCCGTGGGCCCTTGATCTCCCGTGCGATTGTTTGAACCGCGTTGAAATCGCCTTCACTGGTGATCGGGAACCCGGCTTCAATCACATCCACCTGCAAACGTGCCAGTTGACGCGCCACCTCAAGCTTCTCCCGGAGGTTCATCGATGCTCCCGGGCATTGCTCACCGTCCCGAAGTGTTGTGTCGAATATTATTATGCGATCCGTTTTCATTTCTCGCTTCTTTTTTCAATGTTCTTGCCGTGCACTACAAACCGTCCAACCTGCGCGTTTCCCCCGAAACACCTCCACGATTGCCACCGTGCCGCGCCATGTTCACTGCCGCTGTTGGCGAGCGCTCGGGTTAACAAAAAACCCCGCCGCCATTCGTGGCAGCGGGGTCTCGGGAAGCTTAACTCAGATGGCGCTACACCCCGACTGCCACGCTGCTCAACAGCAGCAGCGCACCGTTCCGCAGTCGAAGTGTACCCATCAGATTCATCTTGGTTACCAGAGTAGCGCCCCTGTCTCGATTCGTCAACCCCACAATCCCGTCAGATTCCGCAGCTTCAAAACGCAGCCCAACCGCATCCGCCAATCGAACCCCACAATCCCACCCCGGAAATCAACCGCTCGATTTTGCTGCGCCCCGCACCTGAATCAGTACGTTCGCAATCGTAATAAGCCCACCGCCCACAATCAGGCTTATCCCAATCCGCTCGTTCGGATACTCGATGCTCGCCAGCCGCGAAAACCAGCCGGGCATAAACAAGGCCGCCGCGCTCGCAAACACAGGTTCCACGCAGTAGATCAACCCCGCCTGTGTAGCACTCACCAGCGGCTGCCATCTGTTCATCAGCAGATACCCGCCCAGCGTGCTGAAAACGACAAGAATACCCAACGATATCCCCGTCCCCGCCGTGCTGTACGCGCTCAGCAAATCCGAAGCTCGCCGTGCAGTAACAACAGCGACCGGCAAACAAAACACCGCTATCATCACAAACATGATCATCGTAAAATGCCGCACGTTGTTGCGCGCAAAACACGGCCGCTGAAGCCAAAGTATCTGCGCCGTGAAAATCACCGATGCAATCAGCGTTTCCAACTCGCCACGGCCAATCTTGAACTCGCGCAAATCAACCCGCGACAACACCCCCACCCCAACAACCACCAGGAAACAACTCAAAACCACCACTCGAGACGGCCACCGGCGTTCACGCACCGCCACCCAGATCGGTATGATCAGACAATAACACTGCGTCAAAAACGCCGATGTCGAGGCCGATGTGTATGCCAAACCGTCCATTTGAAACACCAGCCCGCCGCTCGCAAACGCCGCCAGCCCAACCCCCTCCCACACCTCCAACACAGTCAGCCTCCGAATCGTCGGAGCACACCACATCAACATAACCAGTCCCGCAACCCCAAAACGATAGGTCATGCACAGCGATGCCGAAAACCATGAGCTGGCTTCCGGTATGATCCGTTGCTGCATCTGCCCGATCGCTTTCATCGTCGGGAAACTCAACGCCCAAAACGCGGTCGCAAGCACCAGCATCAATGGTGCTTTCCACGGCGGCGTGTGAGTAGAGCGCATGGCCGCGTAAACTAACCAATCCCCGCCACCCCGAAAAGCAATTACGCACCAACGCGGCACGCCGGTCCCAAAACTCCGTTTTTCAACAAAAAAATTCGCTTGTCCATCTGTGCCGTTCAGCGTAGGAATGCTCCCCGTAACGATGCACAAACAATGAAATCATTTCGTATGAAAACAGTATCTCGTCGTGACTTTTTGCGCGCATCAGCGCTGACAGCAGGTGTGACAACTTTTGGGTTCCCCCAATTGCTCCTCGCCCAAAACCCCGGAAACAAAATCAACATCGCCGTGGTTGGCGCCGCCGGAAAAGGAGCCAGTGACACCGATCATTGCGCCAGCGAAAACATCGTGGCCCTCTGCGATGCGGATGAAAATCACTGCGCCGGCCAGCTCAAGAAGTACCCCAAAGCCAAGTTCTATCGCGATTTCCGCAAAATGTATGAGGAAATGGGCAAGTCAATCGACGCGGTCATCGTCTCAGCGCCCGATCATATCCACGCGCCCGCCGCCGCCCTGGCCATCAAGATGGGCAAACACGTCTATTGCCAAAAGCCACTCACACATTCTGTGTACGAAGCTCGAACCCTCCGCGAACTCGCCCGCAGACACAAGGTGGTGACTCAAATGGGTAACCAGGGCAGTTCCGAAGACGGCTTGCGCCGCGCTGTCGAAGTGATCCAGGCCGGTGTCATTGGCAATATTCGCGAAATCCACGTCTGGAGTAATCGCCCAATTTGGCCCCAAGGAATCGACAGACCCGCCGGTGAAGACCCCGTCCCCGCAAACCTCGATTGGGATGTGTGGCTCGGCCCCGCGCCGTACCGGCCATACAAACAGGGCGTTTATCACCCCTTCAACTGGCGCGGCTGGCAGGATTTCGGCACCGGCGCGCTCGGCGACATGGCTTGCCACACCGCTAACATGCCCTTCAGAGCATGCAAACTCGGTTACCCGTCTGTCGTCGAAGCAGAGGACCACAGTGGAATGAATACCGAAACCTACCCGAAATCGTCGCGCATCAGATTCGAGTTCCCAGCCCGCGAAGGCCTCCCTCCGATCAAGTTCTGGTGGTACGACGGCAACCCCGGAGACAAATCGGTCACGCTGCTCCGGCCCAACCCAGACCTCACAAAGGAAATCGTCGAAATGCGCGGCGAGCTGCCGGGTTCCGGCTGCCTCCTGGTCGGCGAAAAAGGCAAAATCTTTTCACCCGACGACTACGGCGCCCAGTTCTACATCCTCATGGCAGGCGAAAAGGAATACAAGAACGGACGTGACCACGACGCAGTCAAGGCCGTTCCGCAAACCATCCCGCGCAACCCCGCCAAGGGCGACACTGATTATCGTCAACACGCCGAGTGGCTTATGGCAATCAAAGCCAACGACCCCAACATGCCCTACTCGCGGTTTGACATCGCCGCCTACCTGACAGAAATCATCCTGCTCGGCTGCATCGCTCTGCGCGTAGGAAAAGGCAAACGACTTGACTGGGACGGACCGAACATGCGCGCCAAGAACGTGCCCGAAGCCGCCCAGTTCGTCCGCCGCCGCTATCGCAAAGGCTGGACACTCTAACATCGCAAGAGCTGGACACTCTAACCCGGAAATCTCACCGGAATTAAGTTCTGCGTGCCTTGGCCCGGTCAGGCGGTGAGATTTCCGGGCCAACGAAACCCGCGCCCGCGGCTGTGAGAGTCCGGCCTTTAGGCAGCTTCCAAACGAGCATTCATCGAGCAGTAATACCTCTGAACGTTGTACGTTGAGCGTTGCACGTTGAACGTTCTCAAGCAAAAGACCGAACTGATCAAGCTATCGACACTTTCAACGTCCAACGTACAACGTTCAACTCGCAACGTTCAACTGGGCCGCGGGTTTGCCAACCCAGTGGCGTTGTCCCCCGCGGTCATTCGAGTCCCGCCTTTAGGCGGCTTCCAAACGAGCATTCATCGAGCAGTAATACCTCTGAACGTTGTACGTTGAGCGTTGCACGTTGAACGTTCTCAAGCAAA
>JAAYVR010000180.1 GCA_012517065.1 Verrucomicrobiota bacterium
CGGTCAAACGCCGTCCCAAGCCCTTTCCCCTCCTCAACAAACCACGGTGTCAATTCAGAGAAATCCCGCACCGCAACCGTTACTGGAAAAACAACCCGCGAAAATCAAGGGCCTAATCTTAGCGACATTCGGGACAGACACAGTGTTTTTTCTCGGCGATGCTACGCACGCAGCCGTTAGAAAGCAGCAGGGGCACTTTGGGAAAGTTGGGGCTTGACTACCATACCTTTGTCTGGTGGGGTCTTAAGCGGCATAAGGAGGTTTGGTTCCTCTCGGTGCCTAGAAAGAGCGTCCTTGTTATGTGCAACCGCGGCCCAAAGACCAGCTTGTTTTCGTTGTTGTCACTGTTACAGCTTCTCTGTGCATGTTTACTTCATGCTGCTGATGCTCGAGATAGCATTTTGGAAAAGGCCTTTCCGGGCGTTTTGCCGGGACGGACCGGCGTGAAACTGTCTGACAGTGATTTTGTTCCGATCAACCCGGCTTACGCATGGACACGAGGCAACCCGAACCAGATCGAGGTTGTGTTCACTGCGCCTGTCGATCCGGTTTCGGCCACTGCCGTCGGCAACTACAGTGTGGATCCTGGCGCAAGCGTGCTGCGAGCCGAGATGGGCATAGACGCTTACACAGTTGTGCTGACCACGACGACTTTGCCCGACACCATCGCGCACAGTTTGACTGTGGATCGTGTGAAAGACCGTTCTTCACCTGCGAACACAGTTCCGGCCAACTCGAGGGTTGCGATTCTCAAGGGCCAGGGCGTTATCACCCGGAGAGTGTTCAACGGCATAGGCGCGAACTGGCTGGAAAGCCTGACCAACAACGTCAACTTCCCCAACAATCCGGACTTTGTGAGCTGGCCAGCCTCATTTGAGGTGCCAGCGAACCAGGGCGATTATTATGGAACTCAATTGATTGGTTACCTGCACCCGCCTGTGACAGGCGATTACATGTTTTACCTGTCTTCGGACAACCAGAGCGTGTTGTATTTGGGGCTGACTCGGGATCCATCGTCCAAGGTCGCCATTGCCACCGTGCCGGATTTCAGCTCTTATCGCCAATGGAACAAATACGCGAGCCAGCGGTCCGGGTACGTACATCTCATTGCGGGGGAGTCATATTACATCGAAGCTTTGGCGGCTGAGTCTTTTGGGGAAGACCATCTTTCGGTTGCATGGCGCATGCGCGGCATGCCGGAGCCTGTTAATGGCGATCCTCCTATCCCTGGTGACTTTCTTTCATCGGTTACCCCTTCGGGGCCGGCTGGAGTGCTTGATCCGCCTCGTAACATCACGGTGCAGGAAGGGCAGACCGCGACATTTGCCGTGGTTCCCTCGGGAACACCGCCGTGGACATATCAATGGACACGCAACGGTTTTCCAATCCAGGGCGCCACTGGGAACAACCATGTCACGCCGGCTCTGAGCTTCGCGAACAACGGCGAGAAATACGCGGTGATTGTAGGCAACCGGTTCAGCAGCGTCACCAGTGTTGTGGCAACCGTGACGGTTGTGCCCGATCTAACTCCGCCTTCGTTGCTCGGTGTTTCTGGGAGCGCCACTTTGAACAAAGTCCGGCTCACGTTTTCGGAACGGTTGGACGCTGAATCGGCCACAAACACATGCAATTACTCGATCAGCGGCGGATTAAAGGTGTTGGATGCTTCGCTTTTGCCTGACGGCACGAACGTAGTGTTGACGACCTCTCTTCAAACCAGCGGACAAACATATACGGTGATCATGACGGACATAGCCGATGCGGCCTCGGCTCGAAACCGCCTGTCAACGAGCACAACTTTCGCCGCATGGGTTCTCTGCAGAGGTTTTGTCCATACCGACGTGTTCAGTAACATCGGCGGGTGCGCTCTGACGGACCTGCTATTGAACCCTGCATTCCCCGATGCGTTCTCCGCTTCAGGCGAGCTCGCCACATTCGAGCGGCCATCGTTTGCGGACAACTACGGCCAGCGCATCAGCGGATGGCTGCTGCCACCGGTCACCGGGTATTATTTCCTATACATTGCATCGGATGATCAGAGCGCGTTGTATTTCAGCCCGGACGAAGAACCCGCCAACAAGATGCTCGTTGCTTCGACAGCGGGCGCCACCGGCTGGCGGATCTACAATGCTTCAGCTTCCCAACGTTCCCAAGCTGTTTGGTTGGAGGCGGGGCGGAAATACTACATCGAAGCTTTGCAAAAGGAGTGCGCCGGCAACGATTATGTGAATGTGACGTGGCAACTGCCGGATCAGCCAGTGCCGGCCAACGGTGCGCCGCCAATCCCCGCAGCATATCTTTTGACGGCCGCCAATCCTGCGACCACATCGCTCGCATTCACGCGGCAACCTGAGAATGTCGTTGTCGAAGAATCCAACACTGCGACCTTCAGCGTTGCTGTCACCACGCAGTCGCCGCTTGTTTTCTATCAGTGGCAGCGCAACGGCATCGACGTTCTCGACGCCAACAGTTCAAATTATGTCACGCCGCGGCTGCTCCGGACCGATGAAGGCGCACAATATCGCTGCATTGTTGCCGTGCCCGGCATTTGTTTGACCAGCGCACCTGCCTCGGTGGTGGTAATCGCGGATGCTCAACCGCCGTCGGTTGTGTCGGCGGCCACGCTGTTTTGCAGCACTAACATTGGCGTTTGTTTCAGCGAGCTGATGGACTCGAAATCAACCGCTGATCCTGCAAACTACACTTTGAGCATCCAGGGTCGGGTAATGACAGCGACACTCCGGTCTGGCGGACGCAGCGCAGCTTTGGGTGTCACCGCTATTGGTCATACGAATTATACCGTGCAGGTCAGGAACCTCAATGATTACGCCGGCAATCCGATGCAACCCGCCTCGGTTCCCGTCGCCGTGCTGCCTCTTCAAAGCACAGACATCGGCGTTCCGGGCGATCCTCTAGAAAGAGGTTCGACGTTCACCTGCCGCGCATGGGACTTTGACGTTGAAGCTGGCGGGACAGATTTCTGGGGGACCGGCGATCGCGGCCATTTTGTCTATCAAACCGTTGAAGGCGACTTCGACGTCGCAGTTCGAGTCGAACAGTATGCCGGAGCCAACACTTACAGCAGAGCCGGCCTGATGGCGCGCGAAAGCCTCGACACAAGCGCAAGAATGGTCAATGTAACAATGTTCCCGACCACAGGCGCGAACCGGTATGAAGCACACTGGCGGACGACTGTCGGCGGCAACACGGGCGGGTGGCCCGGCCCATACCAGTACGGTTTTCCGGGTGTTGGTGTGCCACTGCCAAACGCATGGGTTCGTCTCACACGGACGAATGATGTGTTCACCGCGTTTGCGTCAAATGACGGGACAAACTGGGTGCAGTTTTCACAAACCACATTCGCTTTGCCTGCTCGATTGCATGTTGGCATGGCCACTTCGGCCCAGAACAATTCCGCCGGCGCAGTCGTCAGGGTTTCGTATCGTGACTACCGATTGCTTGGCGCAACGATAACGCCTGCGCTCCTTGATCTTGCCATTAAGAGGGCCATCGACCCGCCATCGGCTTTCGCCTTGGACAACGTTTATCAGTCTTTGCCCACCGGCGCGCAGGTTCTGGATATGGCCGCCACCTCGACGCGATCTGCATCGTTCCACGTCAGAGTCCAAAATGACACCCCTTCGCCGCAGTCTCCTGTGCTCCGTGCAGTCGAGGAAAACAACACCGGTTGGACTGCCATTTACAGGCAGGGCGGCAGCAACATCACCGCAGCGATCACAAGCCCCACCGGCCACACGATCGAAAACCTGCCTGTGAACGGGACGGAGTTGATTGAAGTGGAACTCCGGCCCGTGGACCGCATCGTCGGCGCGTCGAGAATGAGCACAACGATCAGTGTCGCCGGAGACCGTAACGCGGGTTTTCGCTCTGATACCGTTCGTGCCGAAGCCATAAACGAGGTCGGTTTCCAGCCTGACTTGATGGTGCGTGGCATCGACGATGTTCTTTACATTGGCGAGGGCATATACAATCTGACCGGCGCTGACCAGACACGGCACATTCAACTCACGCCTTGCGGACCGGCGGCTTTTGCAGTGCGCCTGCTGAACGCGGGCAACATCACCAACACTTTCATTCTCACAGCCAAAGCAGGCGACTCCGGATGGTCGGTTCGTTACTTCGACGGTTTGACCAGCACAAACGATCTGACGGCCGATTTGACCGGGGCTGGCGTTTACGTGACGCTGAATCCGGGGGCGTCGTGGGAAACTCGCGTCGTCGTCGATGCGCTTCCAATCCCGGGCGGTTCTGCCAGCGCCAGTTTCAATGTCACGGCCCGATCGACCGCGAACACGACCCGGGCAGATGTTGTTGTGCTGTCTGTTCAACGGCCGCCGTCATCGCTGGTCCCAATGCGCGCCGTCTATGCGTCGGGCGAGGACTTCGCCATGGGCACGATGATAGGCACCACTGCGGGCGATGGCATGTTGACACTTCAAGATCGATCGGTGACACGCCCGTTCATCTGGGTGCCGAATTCGAACGAAGGCACCGTGTCCAAGGTTGACACGCGGACCGGGAACGAACTCGGGCGCTACCGCGTGTGTCCGGTGGGGGTTACGGGCAATCCATCGCGCACTACTATTGACCAATACGGCAATTGCTGGGTTGCAAACCGGCAGTCAGGAACTGCGGTCAAGATCGGGCTTATCGAAGCCGGCGAATACATCGACAGAAACGGCAACGGCCAGGCTGACACGTCTCGGGACATCGACGGAGATGGCAATATCACCGGCAGCGAGATTCTGCCATGGGGCCAGGACGAATGCGTGTTGTTCGAGGTTGTGGTGATCCCGGGCAAAGAAGGTGTGTTTGCGCCGGGCACATTCTCGGGCGGTTACGCAAACGATTATTGGAATCCGGGCCCGCGCGGGATGGCGATAGATTCTCGTGGCAACCTTTGGTGCGGCACGTGGGGTACGATGAAGTACTACTACATCGACGGCACTACCGGCGCCATACTCAAGACCGTTGATGTGGCCAGCCCGGTTCAGCACCATCCTTACGGTGCTGTGATTGACTCGCACGGCAAGCTGTGGTCCTCAGGGTACAACGACAACGTGGCGCTAAACAATCTGTTGCTTCTGGAACCTGATACAGGCTCGATCACCAACTTCAACCTCGGCCACCAGACATACGGGCTCGGCATCGACCGCCAGGATCATCTCTATGTGGCAGGCTTCAACAATTCCGTCCTCACACGAATGAATGTCGTCACGCTAACTCGTGACTGGACAATCAGTGCGCCATACCAAAGCAGGGGTGTGGCTGTCACCGACGACGGTGATGTGTGGGTCGCCAATTCGGCTGGTGGCACGGTGACAAGGTATTCGAATGACGGCGTTTACAAGACAACCATCACTGTTGGTAACACTCCCACAGGCGTGTCGGTTGACGCAGATGGAAAGGTCTGGGTCGTCAACAACGGCGACGAATACATCAAACGCATCGATCCCAACACCGATACCATCACGCTCTCAAAGAGAATCATCGGTGGCACTCATTACGGGTACAGCGACATGACCGGCGTGATCGCGCGCAACACCACAACACGCTTTGGCACATGGACGGTCACTCACGACGCGCTCGTTGAACTCACCCAGTGGGGCACTGTCGCATGGACTGCCATAGACCCGGCAGGCGACGGCGTGCGTGTCCGCGTGCGCAGTGCAAATCTCTGCGAGCAATGGTCGGCATGGGAAACTGCAACAAACGGTGTTCCGCTTGCAGCAACGCCGCCCGGTAGGTTCCTGCAGATTGAGGTTGCTTTGTCCGCGCGCGTGGGTGACACACCGCCAATGTTGTTGGATTTGACGGCTGACCCTCTGCCGCGCCGGACGGCGGACCTCGCTGTCACATTGAACGGTCCGTTCGGGCCGTTCACAAACGACCATTTGGCATCTTGGACAATTGCGGTCTCGAACCGCGGTCCAAACGACGCCCGCGGCGTTGTTTTGACAAACTGGTTCCCGGCCAACCTGACTCTTCTTTCGGTGACAAACTCGGAAGGAATACTGGTCCAGACCGCCGGTGCGGTCCGGGTCGATGTCGCCGAGCTCAAGAGCGGCGCCGGATTCACATCGATAGTCACCGGCGTTTGGAATACGGCTGGGCAATTCACAAACATTGCGGCCGTGTCTCACTTCGAGCAAGACCCTGCTTTGTCCAACAACTCGGCAAGTTCAACTGGGTTCGTGAACGTCAATCCTTGCGTAGCTCCGCCGGACGGGCTGATCGGCTGGTGGCCGGCCGAAGGCGATGCCAACGATCTGGCTGGATCATACAACGGCGTGCTGGTGAACGGAGCCACCTTTGCACAGGGCAGATCAGGCCTTGCTTTCGCTTTTAGCGGGAACAACGCGTACGTCGATTTGGGCCGTGTTTCACCGGGCACAAGATGGAGCCTCGAGGCATGGGTGAATCTGTCTTCGGTGCCGTCGGGGCGCCGAGCGATTTTTGGATGCCACGCCGACTGCCGCGACTGGAGCCTCGTATGCAACGAGGGCGTTTTCGGTGTGAACATTGGCAGGGGTAGTTGCGTTGCAATAGTCAGTTCCGGCGTAAAAGCCGTTGCCAACACATGGTATCATCTGGTCGGAACATACGACGGCACAAATGGCACAATCTACGTCGATGGAGTGGCGCGCAACTCGGAACAGGGCGCGATCAACTATGTAGGCAGTTCGAGTGGATTGCGAATAGGCGGCAGTGTTTGTTGTGGAGAGTATATTGCTGGCCTTGTCGATGAAGCTTCGCTGTACAATCGGGCGCTCACACCCGCCGAAGTTTTCGCTCTGTACGACGCCGGCAAATCTGGTAAATGCAAGCCGCTGGGCGCTCCGACACTCAACATCACCTTGGTCGAGCCAGGGGTTTGTCGATTGTCATGGCCGGCTGCGGCCTCAGGGTACAGGCTCGAGTTTGCACCCGACCTGGGTGCACAGTGGCAGTCAGTGCCAGGCACACCGGTCGTTCAAGGCACTGAACTGGTTCTGCCTGTGCCAACCGCGGGTGTAACCAGGTTCTTCAGACTGACAAAACCTTAGCGGCTTGGCGAGGCTTCGCCTCAGACCGACCAACCATGCGGTGCAATAATGCCGCACTGGAACACGCCCCTATCGGTGCATGGCACGCCTTACTCAAATGTGACCGATCCGCGGCTACATCGTCCCTTGGCGACCGAATGCCGCGGCAAATGAGGTGATTGAGCACACGCCGCCTGCCACTCACGCTCATCCAAAAAGGACGCAAATAGGGTGACAGGCACTTTGTGTGGGTGCGGACCCAAATAGGGTGACAGGCTCGATGTTTGGGTCTTGCCCCCTGATTGCGGCATGGCCTGCAGATTGTCCCTTGTTTCAATCCGCGGCTGCCCAAATCTGCAGAGAAGCCCTCGGACACGGATATGGGGACAGACACAATGTTTCGGCGTCATGCCGATATGGGGACAGGCACGTTATTTGTGGTGTGCGGGGAGAGTCAGCTCTGGTTACGCCCGATTATATAAACGGCAAGGCGCGCCATTCGTGGCGCGCCGGAGCTGTGACAGACAGTTTTGTCGTTTCCGCGTAAGCGGGGAACTCTAACCGCGATCGGTTGCCCTTCGCATGCGGCGACGCCGCGCCTGTGGCTGTTAGAGTCCCGCTATGTCTGATTTGCCGCCTCGGCTATTGCACCGGAGCGGACTGGACAGGCATGTCCGTTGATTCCACCTGCTGTCTTGGATTGATGTGTACCCACGTGGCCGTGGGAGGAACCGAATGCTTGTCAAGTGCACTCAGAAACTCCTCTCTTGGCAGTCCGTGGTACTCGGCAAATCGGTATCCAAAGATCTCCCGATATGCATTTGCAATTGTGGCGAAGGAACTTTCCAGCCCGGGATCGGAATGTGATTCCAAGGGTTCCGCGGAGTCTGAATCCTCGGGATCATCGTCCAGTGAAGGTGGGGTGCCAGTACGTTCCCAGCGGTCGATTCTGGACCGTGCACGCAATGTGTTTTCTCTGTTATGTCGGAGGTCGGTCATCGACATGACATAGACCACTGCGTCGTTGAACAGGTCGGTTGAGAGCGGATCATACCCGGCCAGAGTGTGGACCGTGGTCAGCAGATTACTGCAAGCCGCGGTTTCTTCCGGGGCAATCGTGCTCTGGAACGGAACTGCGTAGTGGTCTTCCATTGGCGCCAGCGGTCTCTTGGGGCCGGCGCTGTGATATGTCACTTCCAGCACGTTGCTTGCTGTATTCATGAACTCGCCGACTTTCAGAGCAGCCAGTGCGTTCGTGTAAACCACGTCCGCAATGTCAGGGTCCAGCTCGGGACAGATTCTGCATGCGTACGCATAGTCGCTCCTGAACAGCGTGGCTCCGTAACTCTGCAGCACGGTGAGAATGCTGCTCGTCGGCGAGCATTCTTTGCTGACGGATTCCACGACGCGCGTGACATTGTTCAGGCACATGAACGCCTGGCAGAGCGCGCGGCGTGTTTGCGGATCAAGAAACGGGTGGGACTGTCCGAGAAGCGCAGTGAAAAGCCGCGCTTCCGCCTCGTCCATCTCATTGTCAGCTTGCCCCGATCCTGCGGCACCCAGAAAGCCCATCATGCGCAGGAATGGGTGATGTGTTTTCTTGGCCGCGGGCTGTGCTTTGCCCTCGCCGCGTGCTAGCAAGGTTTTGTTTTGTTGGATGCCTTTCGAGATCAGAAACAGCATAAACACTGTTCCGGCGAACAAAACGAAGAACACCTTGGTTAATCCATGTTTTTCTGTTTTCATGTTGTTACCTCGATGAATTTCTGTTTTGTAAAGTGGACATCACCGCGCTCAATAGTCTTTCCAGTCACCCACCCAGAGCAGTGGCGGGAAAGAATACTCATACTGGGGGATTGGCATTTTGACGGTTACCGTTCCCGAGTCTCTCAACGGAATCGGATTGGACCTGATTTTGGTTGACTGCTGCATGAAATTTATTTGAGCGCAATTGCACTGGTGACTCGTTGCATCACACTTCATGAAGGCAGTATAAGGTTCCTTGGGAGAGAAATAGCCCGTCTTTTTGACGGATGCGGCCCATACCTGGATCGAGAAATCTTCGAGCCTGTTGTATACGATCGGGGCCGTGGGGTTCAGAACACACGTATATGTTGTCCGTGAGAGGCTTGGGATGGATATTGATTCATGGTCAACTTCGCGCCACCGCCCGGTCTCCTGGTCGCGCGTTTCACTTGTGTAGAAAAACTCTCCAGTGTAGGGGTTGCGAATTGCCTGCCAATGTTGGCCGAAGTAGTTCGGCTTTCCCTGTTCCCTCTGCCCGTAGTACCCATAAACATACCGATCCCATCTGCCCAGAGCGCATGCCGGAGTGACTGTCGTTTCGCCGACGAGTGCGCCCATGGTGGATTTCAGCGTTTTGGCGAAACCAATATACGCATTTATGCTACTCAATGTCCCGGCTTTCAAGCCCAAGCTGAACAAGACCACAATCGCTCCCGCCGACACCCTCCGGAGCACGGCGAATGCCTTTTTGCGTGAGCGGTTTGTGTTGACAACACGGTTCGGTTTTGTTTGTCCATTCGTGAGACTGGATTTTACTCCTTGTACTTCAGATAACTCTCTTGTTGTACGATTCATTTTTACCTCCTTGCAGGCCGGAATTTATCCAGATTTTTTGGCGTGTCAACAGCGGGAAGAGAGAAATCTCGAATTGAGATGTGCAAAAAGAAATGGCGCCGTTCGGATGAACGGCGCCACCGGAATCTCAGTCAGTGGCACGCAATAGGGTGCCACATCGGATTAAACTACTTTTTATTGCTGCTTTTCTTTGCTGTGGCTTTGTCTTCAACAGCAGCTTGAGCAGCCGCGAGCCGCGCGATCGGGACGCGGAACGGCGAGCAACTGACGTAGTTCATGCCGACTCTGTGGCAGAACTTGACGCTGTCTGGATCGCCACCGTGCTCGCCGCAGATGCCGACCTTGAGGTCGGGGCGAGTTTTGCGGCCGCGCTCGATCCCAATTTGGATGAGCTCACCGATGCCTTCTTGATCGATCGTAGCGAATGGGTCGGCAGGCAGGATTTTCGCGGACAGATAATCAGGCAGGAAAGAGCCGATGTCGTCGCGGCTGAAACCGAATCCCATCTGCGTGAGGTCGTTTGTGCCAAAGCTGAAGAACTCGGCGGTTTCGGCCATCTTGCCTGCCGTGAGTGCGGCACGCGGAATCTCGATCATGGTTCCGTACATGCACGGGAGACGCTTCAGACCGAACTTGGCAGTTGTCTCGGCCAGCACGCGATCGAAGATGGCCTTCTGGTGATCCAGTTCGGCGCGCGTGCAGGTGACAGGTATCATGATTTCCGGGAAGGCTTTCTTGCCGGCTTTGATCAGCTCGGCCGCGGCCTCGAGGATGGCGCGGATTTGCATCTCGGTGACTTCGGGGTAGGTGACTCCGAGGCGCACACCGCGGTGGCCAAGCATTGGGTTGTTTTCGCGCAGGCTTTCGGCGCGTTTTTCGAGTTCATCTCTGCTGATGCCCAATGCCTGTCCGAGGGCTTCGAGCTTGTCTTCGCTGTGCGGCACAAACTCATGAAGCGGCGGGTCAAGCAGCCGGATGGTGACCGGTCGGCCTTCCATGACCTCGAGTGTGGCTTTGACATCGTTCTTGACGAACGGGAAAAGTTCATCGAGCGCCTTGCGCCGTTCGGCTTCGGTCTTCGACATGATCATCTTGCGGAGGAAGAACAGCGGTTGATCGCTGCCTTCGCCGTAGAACATATGCTCGGTGCGGAACAGGCCGATGCCTTCGGCGCCGAACTTGATTGCCTGGGCTGCGTCTTTTGGAGTGTCAGCGTTGGTGCGCACTTTGAGCACTCGGATTTTATCCACGAGCTTCATCAGTTCCATGTAGTGCTTGTTGTGCTCGAGGTCCACCGCTACGAGCGGGAGCTGACCAAGGTAAACAAGCCCCTTGGTGCCGTTGAGGCTGATCCAATCGCCTTCTTTGACAACAGCGTCTCCTTTCTTGGTTGTGAACGATTTGTTGTCGTCGGCGATCAGAATGTCGCCGCAGCCGACGATGCAGCACTTGCCCCATCCGCGTGCAACCAGAGCGGCGTGTGAGGTCATGCCGCCTTTGCTTGTCAGGATAGCCTGGGCTTTGTGCATGCCGTCAACGTCCTCGGGCGAGGTTTCTTCGCGGACGAGGATGACCTTTTCGCCGCGAGCGGCCCATTCCACGGCATCCTTTGCAGTGAACACGGCGCGTCCGATTGCTCCGCCCGGACCGGCAGGGAGGCCCTTGGCTATCGGGTGGGTGGTCATTTCGGCCTTGGGATCGAGCATCGGCAGAAGCAGTTCAACCAACTGCGCAGGTGCAACGCGCATGACGGCTGTCTCGGCGTCGATGAGTTTTTCCTTGTGCATTTCGACGGCCATGCGGACTGCGGCGGCGCCGTTGCGTTTGCCAACGCGGCATTGGAGCATGTACAGCTTGCCCTTTTCAATTGTGAACTCGATGTCCTGCATGTCCTTGTAATGGCGCTCGAGGCGCTTGCGGATGTCGTCGAGCTCCTTGTAAAGCTTGGGCATGAGCTTTTCGAGCGTCGGCAGGTGCCGGCTTTGGTCATTGGCTGAAGCGTCGTTGATCGGCGCCGGGGTGCGGATGCCAGCGACCACGTCTTCGCCCTGAGCGTTGACGAGGTACTCGCCGTAGAACTTGTTTTCGCCTGTGGCTGGGTTGCGGCTGAAAGCGACGCCGGTTGCGCAGTCATCGCCCATGTTTCCGAAGACCATTGATTGGACATTCACGGCTGTGCCCCAGTCGTCCGGGATTTTCTCGATGCGCCTGTACTCGACGGCGCGTTTGCCCATCCAGCTCGCAAAGACTGCGCCGATGCCGCCCCAGAGTTGTTCCATTGGATCGTCAGGGAACGGTTTCCCGAGTGTTTCAAGGACCATCTTCTTGAATGTCGCAACCAACTCCTTGAGGTCCTCGGCGGTCAGTTGTGTGTCGGAGGTATAGCCTTTCTGATGCTTGACCGATTCGAGGTGTTCATCGAGAAGTTTGCGGATGCCTTTGCCGCCCTTGGGCTCGATTCCTTCGCCTTTTTCCATCACGACGTCGGAGTACATCATGATCAGCCGGCGGTAAGCGTCGTAAGCAAAGCGCTCGTTTCCGCCCGTTTGCGCTATGAGGCCGCCGATCGTTTTATCAGTCAGACCGACGTTCAGAACGGTTTCCATCATGCCAGGCATCGAGCGACGCGCCCCGGACCGGACGCTGACAAGGAGCGGGTTGTTTGGGTCGCCGAATTTCTTGCCGAGCAGCGACTCGACTTTGGCGAGCGCGGCGAGCACCTGGCCTTCAAGTTCCTTCGGGTAGGTGCGTTTGTGATCGTAGTAGTACGTGCAAACCTCGGTGGTGATTGTGAACCCTGGTGGAACGGGCAGGCGCAAGTCAGGGTGCCCTGCCATTTCGGCAAGGTTCGCCCCCTTGCCACCAAGGAGGTTTTTCATTGATTCATTTCCGTCAGCTTTTCCGCCGCCGAAAAAATAAACGTATTTTTTGTTTTGAGTCTTTGTAGTTTTCGTCTTTGGCATAGTCGATACCTTCTAAAAATTCAGCCGTGTTGTTCTCAACTCAGCGAAAGTCCCCAACCCTATCAGACAAAACCGACCTGTCAACGGCTGACTTTTCATTTCCGGGTTATATCCGGGCCCGGTACACGGCGATGATGTTTTCCGGTGGAACGTCAGGTTGGAAGAAATGCGCAGGGCCGAGTATATAGCCGCCATTGCAGCCAAGCACCTCGCAGTAGCGACGGGTTTCGGCTGCGACCTCGCTTGGCGTGGCGTGGGGCAGCAAATGCTGCATATCGATGCCCCCGTGGAAACAGAGTTGGGTCCCAAACGCCGCTTTGAGGCCCTCGGGCTGCATTCTTGGACTTGCGGGTTGGATCGGATCCAAAACATCCACTCCGAGCCGGATCAAACGCGGAATAAAGGAAGACACATCCCCGCACGAGTGGAACAACACACGCCCGCCCAGACTGTGGATGCGGGTGATCATCTCCTTGAGGTACGGCACCACAAACCGCTCGAACATATCCATCGAAATGAGCGGTCCACGCTGGCTCGCAAGATCGCTGATCAGCAGGTACAGATCGATCCTGCCTCGAGTGATCTCTGCGGCCCGGGTGTAGTCTTCAAGGTAGAAATCAGTGAACTTGCGGCAAAGGAAGTGGACCCAATCGGGATGTTGGATCATGTCGAGAAAAAACTCTTCCCAGCCGCGCACGAGGGCGGGCCGCTGCCAAACGTCCGCGAATCCATATACGAGAGCGTACTTATCGTAGTGAAGACATTGGTGCCGAAGAGTCGAACGGTCCAGACAATCGGGTGTTGGCCATTCAAAGCTTTCGAGGTCGGCCAGCGTCTTTGCTCCAGCGAGCGCGCCCTTGACATCCTCGCGCATGGGTCCCCAAGGCGTTGGTTGGAGTACGAATCTCTCGCCCCAGAAATTCTGGAGCAGACCATCCCCAATCGGGCGGTCCGGAGGCGCCGGCGCTTCGAGATGACGCACATCCACGCCGAGGTCCTCCAGCAAGCGGTCTCTATCCCCGTGCCCGACATGGGCCAGCAGGCGGTTCCATGTGGGCGGTTCAGCCCAGAAATCGCACGGGGTGCAATCCGGTTGCTTGTGCGCAAGTGCGCTTAACACCCGTTCACGTGGACTCATGACGCGGTAGAGTATAACCGATCGGCAATCGAGGGAGGCAGAAGAATCTGGGGCGAAAATATCTGAGCAGCAGAATTTGAGGCAGAACCATATTTGGCAGAGAGATGCAGCGCAGAAAAAGAGGTCGGAGCGGATGTTTGGCGTGGCGGTCGGGAATGCGGACGTGCCATTTGGTCCGCATATTTCGCAGTCCGGTGTAGCTGAAACCAAAGCCGCCTGACGGGCGCCGGCCCGGCTCCGCCGCCCCTTTTTGATAGCCGCCGGCCACGCGCCGGGCTGCGAAATATCTGCTGCGACTCCGTCGCTGGGAAAAGCGCCCTGATCAACCCCCCACCGGCCACGCCGCTGTCAGAGTAACTCCCAACCAAATGTAACTCTTCCGCCTAAAGGCGGGACTCTAACGGCCGCGGGCGCGGCATCGCCTAATGCGCAGCACAACCCATCGCCGTTACAGTTCCGCGTTTACGCGGAACACAGGCAGTTCACTTAACAGTGCTAATGGTCAGGTTCACGAAACTGTTCCGCCTAAAGGCGGGACTCTAGCGGTCGCAGGTGCGGCGTCGCCCGATGCGCAGAGCAACCCATCGCTGGCAGACTTCCGCGTTTAGGGGGAAAACTGAAAGCTTTCTGGTCCTGATTGTGTTACCCCAGCGCTTTGCGCCTGTGCCAATGGGCGACCTGTGGCGCTCCGACCCAACTGCGTGTCTGTCCCCATTTGGCCCCATTCGATCTCGCCGCTGATCCAAATGGTTTCTACGCGCTGCCGCGGATGCAGTGGGCGTTGGCAGGCGCGAAGCGCTTGGAGTGCGGCAGCTTGCTGCCGCTTTGTTCTTATGCACAAACACCGTGTCTGTCCCCATATCGGCAGCGGAGGGGTTATTTCGCAGACTTCGGCAGCCACCGATTGGAACAAGGGACAATCTGAAGGGCATGCCGCAATCCTGGGACAAAGCCCAAGCAACGAGCCTGTCACTCAATTCCGACTCACTCCCAAAGGCTTTGTTGTTGTGACCGCTTAACTAACTGCCGGGGAAGCAGATACGTAGGAATCGACCAAACTCGCAGCCTGAGAATATTCGCGAATATGAAGGACTTCTCAATATGATGATACACCCGGAGTGATCTTGGAAGCGGGTGTCTTCAAGAGATTCGCAAATATGCGGGCTCCCTGAACTCTCGCCGGAATGAGGCTTTGGGTGTGTATGGTGTTTCGGCGGGTGGATTACCCGGCTAGCGAGTCAGCCTGAGTATTGCCAAACGGGTCGCCGATGCATCTCAAAATGCTGATTTTTGCCTTGAACTGGGGCAATGGAGTCAGTAGAGTGTGCGCGTCATTGAGGAGAATTGTGTTTGTGAGGAGCACAATGATCGACACAACTGATCGCATCCGCAATGCAGCGTCATTCGGCCGTTTGGGTTTCCGATCCGGCTCTCTGGTGCATCGCATTCAACGGAGTAACGATAAGCCAAATCCGCTGCTACGCACGTTGCATGCAAACTGCTTCCCTTTCATTTCATCCAACAAGGTCTGGCTGTTTATGCTGGCGATCAGGCATCTGAAACCAAATCGGACCTTGTATCGATCGTAATATGAGCCGCGAGTTATGGAGTACACCACTGTTATAGTCGTCGCCATCGTTGTTGCCATTTGTGCTTTCTTGGGCTTTCTGGCCGAGCGCTGGAGCAGGCCGAATTGTTCAATGACGACGAAGAATGGTTCCGGCATTGGCCATGTTGAGTTGCCACCGGCGGACGTGTTGGCCGGAAAATGGCGGTCAGACAAAACAAATACGCAGCGTGCTGGACCGAAAGCTGGTGACGATCCAAATCGCTTGTCGTGACCCGACCGGACCTGACCCGGAAACCTCACCGGTTCACCGGCCAAAGACACCAAAAGCTTTATTCCGATGATGACGTCTCGGAGCTCGCACGTTTTGTAATCTTGCGAAGACAACCGCCTCACGGACTGCTGCGACATATTTAATATGCGTGCCAAAGAATCTCTCTGCTATCGGGTGATCACAGCATGTCCTGGCGACAGAGGCGGAAGGTCGAACTCGAGAATCAGGTCGTTGCCGTCCAGTTGTTGCTGGCAACCCGTAACCTTCACTTCGGCAGCGGGACCAAGACCAGTTTCTTTCAAGTTTATCCGCACCTTGCGGCGGGCGGCAGTATCAGTCAGGTTGAAAACGTTGAGCACGGCCTGGGGCTTCTTTGGGTGCAAATGCAGATGGGCTGTCTCGTCTATTCCGACAAATCGGCCGCGAGCATAAAAGTCGCGCAGCCGATTGTATTCTGCCACGGCGTTCTTGTATGCGCGGTATCGTGTTTCGTTTTCCTGCTGTGAGTTGAGGCCTTTTTTGCCGCCTATGCCGAGGTGGCGAACAGTTGAGGCGTACCACCAAAAAGCGAGGCAGGCATCGTTGTCGCCTTCCATGGTGATGTGATTGTACAGCGGGATGTCGCAACCGAGGTTGTAGTAGTAAAGGCAAAGTGCTTTGCCGGATTTGAGGTCTTCGATTGGGTTCCACATGAATTCGAAGGCCCAGTTTTCCTGGTATCGGTTGTGCGTGAATCCCTGGTGCCAGTAGGTCGGTGTATAACGCATTGTCCACGGCCACACAGGATCGTGCGCCTCGACGAGCACGTGCGGGTATTTGGCGCGGGTTGCCTCAATCAAACCGTACACCGCGCGCACATGTCCTTCAGGAGTCGATGGCACCGGATGACCGTGATTCAGGTCGTAGCATGGCCCCCGCCAGTCGAATTCGTCGAACATCATGAAATCGACGCCGCCTCCTGTGACGGCGAGAATGCGTTTGAGTTTTTCCTTCTGCCACGCTTTGCACTGGGTGCACACCTCCCAAAACCCAATCGGATTGCCAGGTGTTACAGGCGGCGCCTGGCGACGTCTGACCGGTTGAACCGCATTTGCTGGCGCTGGAGCGGATTCATAGACTTCAAGCTCGTCAATTCGCGCCGCTCCGCCTTCGGCTGCGTATATGACAATTCGCACCCAACGCGCCGAAACCGAATCGAACTTGAAGTGTCGGCCGGTGTGCAATGCTGGTCCTTCATACGCGAAGACCTTTGTCCATTTCGATGAATCAGAGGCAGGGTCATACTCGGAGGCGACGAACACGGCGAACTTCGTTATTGCGCGGTCTTGGTAATGAGCCGTGTGATCGCTGCCGATGGCGATCTCGTTTATGGCATGGACGCTGCCGAGATCGACCTCGGCCCACGAAGGTTCGCCCGCGGATATCCAACTGCACGGGTTGCCGTAGTAACCATCGTTGAGATGCACGATGGCGTGGATGTTCGGGTATCCGCTTATGACCGATGAAGCATTGGCCTTTGCTTCGGGCAGCAGCGCCAGATTGCGCCGCCCATCTGGCGTCGTCAGCGGTGCAGGTTTCGACGGCGCAGATGCGGTGTGGATCAGCGGACGCGAGTATTCGCCTGCCTGGCCGGAACGACGGATGTACCATGCCTTTGGGAACTCGTCCCGGTACACTCGTCCGATGGTTCGATACCCGAGTCGGAGGCCGTACTTCTGTTTGAGTTCACGCGCGAAATCAGCGACCTTGCCAAGTCGTTGTTCGTCCCACAATGTGGTTCCCTCACACACTTCCCAACCCGGATCAAGGTAGAGAAGGTCACACCCGATGTCTCGTGCTTTGGCTGCTTCATTGAACAGAGCTTCACGGGTGTAGTGTTTGAAAAGCTGCTCGCGGTCCGAGTGGTACCAGCCGACGTCAAACAGCTCATTCCAGTTTAGTGGGGGGGCGTAATCCGGCGGAAAACCATGACCGCGCTCGCGCAGCCATTGCCGATAAAGATCGTAAGCGCGCGGCCAGCCGCCATCGAACACGGTGTATTCTGTGATGCCGAAGGTGACCCTGTCATG
The DNA here is from genome assembly GCA_012517065.1 of Verrucomicrobiota bacterium. Classification (GTDB taxonomy): domain Bacteria; phylum Verrucomicrobiota; class Verrucomicrobiia; order Limisphaerales; family J093; genus JAAYVR01. The sequence goes on from JAAYVR010000180.1 coordinate 17,659, forward strand.
GGGCCGAATCAACGTCGCCGGACGCGGTTCGCGGTACAGCGCCAGTCCGACGCCCCCGAACCGCAGGCATCGGCGGTCCCTGGCTTCTTCAACCGCAGCGATCGAGTACTCGATCATTTCTTGGTTGTATTTTGCAACGAGAAGACCGTGCTGGCCGTCTGTCCATGCCCAGGCTTCAGACCTTAGTTTGCCGCGGTCAACGAGTTCTTGATCTTCGACTGTGGCGTCGTTTGCCCAATCAGAATTACTGAAGCGCCCGGCTATCAAGTCCTCGACGCTGTAGTCGTGCAGTTTGCCGTCGGATTGCCGCCGGTACGGAACCGCCACGAGCCGCAATGCGCGCGTGTCAGACCCGAGTTCCTTTGCGAATCCAAACTCGATGTCAGCAACTTTCAGCAGTTCGCTTCCCCGATTGTGCAGAGTGATGGTCTCTGACATGGCGTTGCTGCCCGCCCAGAAAAACCGCTGAAGAATCTGAACAGGCGAGCCCCGCAGGGTCCCGCTAACCTGAACTGCGCCCTCGCGAGACTGGACGCGCGGATTCTCAATACCCGACAAAACACGCCCGTCCTCAAGCTTGAGCCTGTAAATGTAAGGCAGGTCTGCCCACACCCGGCCGGTCTGGCGGTCGTGGATTTGGAGGCGAACCTCACTTTTGTCCTTCGCGACTTCGAAACCGATTCGCACGCTTTGCGGCTGGGCTGCTTCCGAAGCCGGATTTGCACCTGCCAAGGCCAAACCACATGCTAAGACGGCCAACAACCACCTTGGCTGGCAGCAGCGCAAAAGTGAAGCACTGCTGCTGGATGACTCGTGGAAACGAATTCTTGCAAGGCAATTCATACGCTGAAACATTTCTTGATGCTATCTCTGACAATCTTCGCAACCAGCACGAATTTTCTTCGTTAAGGACCGACAAACTCCAGGTGGCCTCGGAGCGACCAAATTCTGACCAGGTAACAAGGGGGCCAGATACCAAGAACAGCGACAACCCGCCAGCATCATCGCGCTGCGTGCTCGATTCGTCTGCGAAGGAGCCGCGTCAGCTCGGAAATCTCATTAGCTAATTCCCCAAATACAACCATGCGTTCAATTCGGTGAAGTTTTCGGGTCAGACCTCTTCGTCTTCTTCGTTTAGCCAGTCGATTTCAGGCAACTTGGCCAACTGTTCAACATAGTCGCTGTATCTGTATTGTTCCCCTCGCAACACGTGCCATATGTAAAGTGCCAACACAATTGCTATCAACTCCTGAGCTTTGGTCGCGGAATATCCCATTGCGAGCAGTCGATTGTAATGCAGCTTTACTTCAGGTGTGTCGGGACTGTTCAACTGGTCTTGAACAGCTCGCAGCATGAGGCGTTTGCGAGTCCGCTTTCCAATTGCTTCGTGATGCATAAGAGAAGAGTCCAACTCTTGCCCAAACCACGCAATGAGTCGAGCAAAACACGCGCCACCGACGGCGTCGCCCGGTACAGGACGAATTTGTCAGCACACCTGTTGGCCCGCGTGTTTCACAGGTGGAACATGCTGCAAATCGGGTCTCTTACATGATAATACTATTGTTTTCATGCTGTGCGGTTAGTCAGTTCGTCAGTATCTGCTTTTCTGACCGCCAGTAAGGCTGTCACCACGGTACTGATATGGTGCCAGGCGCGTTGTTTGCGCATAGGAAAAAAGCGGCAGCGAGCTGCCGCACTCCAAACGCTTCGCGCCTGCCAATGCCGATATGGGGACAGGCACGTTGTTTTCGGCGTCATGCCGATATGGGGACAGACACGTAGTTCCGAGACTCGGACGTCTGTCGGCTGACGGCGGTGGTTGGAAGGCAAGACGTTCGACGCAATGCTGGAAAGCCGTGTCGAGATGTGACACACTGACCGGGATATGAGCGCGGCCACGCCAATTGATCTTGCTGATTTGTATCAGGTGTTCGAGAGGCTCGACGGAGGGGAGAGCATTGCTCTTGTGCCGTCGGCTGACGGTCCGGAATTGACAGATCCGCCTGGTGAACCTGAGGCGTGGTTGGGGGTTACGTCGTCGGGCTCGACGGGCCGGCCCAAACTTCAGTGGCGGCGATGGAGAGAGATCAGAGGCGGCACGGTGTCCAAGCCGGGTGTGATGGGGTGGACGTGGGCGTCGCCGTACCGGCCATGGACATTTGCCGGGGTGCAGGTAGCTGCGCAGGCGTGGGCGAGCAACAGTGCAATCATTACTTTGGGGACAGATTGGGCCGAGGCATGGGCGAGTTTGGCGGAGAACAGTGTCGATGCAGTGTCAGCAACGCCAACTTATCTGGATTTGCTTTTGCAGGAGGAACCGCAGGAGGGTATAGCATGGGAACCGCGACAGATCACTTTGGGCGGAGAACCGCTCAGGTCGGCGGTGGGGGAACGATTGCGTCGGCGGTTCCCGAACTCGAATTTCACCGTGATTTACGCGATGGCAGAATTGGGGGTACTGCTCAAAACACGCCGTGTCGATGGCTGGTACGAGGTCGAGTCGCTTCGGCATGCAGCAGACGACTGGCGTGTGGTGGACGGCGGGCTCGAGATCAAGCGCGGAGGCAAATGGCATCGGACGGGTGACCGCGTTGAAGTTGAAGGCGATTTGATGCGGGTGATTGGGAGGTTGGATCAGGTGGCAAATGTTGCGGGGACAAAGGTGAGCCTTTTGGAAGTGACGGAGCTGGCCGAGCAGGTGCCTGGTGTGCGCCGGGCTGCTGCGGTCGCAGAACCGAATCCTGTGACCGGGGAGATTGTTTGTCTGAAGTACGCAGTTGAACCCGGCTGGGAGGGGGCGGTGGTATTGGAATCGCTGCAGCGGACGTTGAGAGAACGTCTGCGCAAAGAAGCGTGGCCGCGAAAGTGGGTCGAGGAAACAGTCGGACCGGCACAGAACGCGAAGCGGGCGGTGCGGTAGTGGGCTGTTGGGTTTGCAGGGGCTCGCGCAGACGGATTGGTGGTGGCGGGTTTGTCTGGTTGATTGTAAGGCTTTGATTTGGGAAAGTGCGCAACGACATGTGCGCCAGTGCTAATGAGTGATCTGGCTGATAGGGCTGATCGGACTGATCGGACCGGCCGGAGTGATAAGGGAGTGACTGTGCTGATTGACTTGTGAAGAGAGCGTTGGTGACAGGCGGAAGCCGCGGGCTAGGGTTGGCGATTTGCCGCCGTTTGTTGGATGACGGCTGGCGGGTTGTGACAACTTCGCGCACCTTTACGCCTGAATTGGCCGAGTTGATGTCGTGTTCCGGCGGGAGACTGGAACATGCGGTTGTGGATTTTGGCCGGAGCGATGAAGTCAACAATTTTTTGCAGGAGCCGAGGTTCCTCGAAGGGTACGACGGCTTTGTGGCGAACGCTGCTGTGGGCACGGAGGGATTGCTTACGCTAACCACCGAGGAAGCCCTGCGACACTGCATTGAAGTGAACCTTGTCGCGCCGATGCTGGTGGCGCGACAGGTCATCAAGGGGATGCTGGGCAAGGGTGGGAGCCTGGTTTTTGTGGCGTCGGTTGCGGCGCGGGTTGGGCTGTCGGGGCTAACAGTTTATTCTGCGACCAAGGGTGGTTTGGTATCATTTTCGCGGGCGGTGGCGCGTGAATACGGCGAGCGCGGGATAAGGTCGAACAGCGTTTTGCCGGGGTTCATGGCTACTGACATGACTTCGACGTTGGATGCGGAACAGCAGAAGCGCGTGGCAAGACGCGCTGCGTTGAAACGGGTCGGGACGGTCGAGGAAGTGGCGAACGTGACTTGCTATTTGTTGTCCGATGAAGCGCGGTTTGTGACTGGCACGGAGGTGGTGGTTGATGGAGGGTTTACAGCCTGATTTGGACGGAGCAGCGGAGCTTGGACCGGGGCAATTGTTGCCTGAGAACCTGCTGCGGCGCGCGTTGCGGAGTTGCGGGCGCGGCACGCGGGTCTTTCGCGGGTGCAGACTGTTGCCGCCCGAGGCGATTTCAATGGGCGATTTTTGCCAGATTGACGAGGGCGTGATGATTTTTGCGGGCGAGGGCGTGGTTTTGGGTCGGCACGTGCACATGGCGTTTGGGAGTTCGATTTCGGGCGGTGGCTGGTGCGAGATTGGAGATTTTGCCGGGATCGGGGCGGGTGTTCGGTTGATCACGGGAACGGAGGTTGTTGATGGGAGCGGTTTGACGAACCCGACGATTCCTGCATCCTATCGGGCGGTGCACCGCGGTAGGGTTGTGATTGGTGCGCACGCGGTGGTATTCACGAACGCTGTTGTGTTGCCGGATGTTGTGGTGGGCGAAGGCGCGATCGTGGCTGCGGGCTCGGTGGTGCACAGGGACCTCAAGCCGTGGTGCGTGTATGCGGGGAATCCGATTGTTCAAGTGGGAACAAGACCCGCAGAGAAGGTGATCGAGCTGGCGAGGCGGATCGTCGAGAGTGAGAGCGGGGAATCTTTTGGTAATACAACGGGATGACAGAGATGGGCGAACCTGATAAAAAGACCGCAAGCGGGATATTGCCGCCGGGCAAATGGCGAGTCGGCGCTGCAGTTTTTGCGTGTGTTGTGCTGGTGCTTTGGCTGTTTCCGCGCGTTTGGTACACGCAGAAGGACGCGGACAAAGGATTCATCTGGTTGACGGGCCAGACTTCTTTGCCCGGGTGGGAGTTCAAGCCGCTGCCCGTGGCCGAGTCGGCGGAACGCTTACTCGCTGCTGATGAGACGATCAGTGGCGAGTTCACGAACCTGACGGACGGCCGCGTGGTACAGGTTTTTCTTGCGAAACGTTACACGGAAAAACCGCATGACATTGGGCTGTTTGTGCACACGCCGGACCGGTGCTGGACCGAAGCCGGTTGGCGATTGGACCCGATAGCGCCGGATTATGTCGAGGTGGATGTGCACGGGGCGCGGATCACGTTCGAGCGGCGGGTTTTTGTCCACAAGGACCGGCGTGAGCTTGTGTTGTTTGGCGGGCTCGTGGGCGGCCAGCCATTGCCTTATAGGCTTGACCACAACCTCTCGGTTGGCATGCGATCGGCGCTGCAAAAAGCCGTCAAACAGACCGGCGCGAAGTTGCGAGCGTCCGATCGGCTGCTCTGGCAACGCGTGTGGGAGTCTTTTCTCAGCCGCCGCCAGTTGTTTGGCCCGAAGATGTTTGTGAGGATATCGACGAGGCTGGAAAGCGATGACACCAGAGCGGCCGATGCACTGTTGGTGAAAATGTTGAGCGAGTGGCTTCGGTCAGTTGATTTTGCCGAGGACATGCGGAATTGGAAGGAACGCAGGTCAAAGGGCAGCACAGCCGCAATCGAAGGATTTCTGCGGCCCCGGACATCTCGATGGAATGACGGTCCGAATATGTCTCGTCGGTCGGCCGGTCAAATTTCCTTGCTGGAGAAGGGCGGCCTTTGGAACTGCTGGGTGAATCATACGGCTTGACGGCATGAACGGTGGCACGATGGCAGGGCAAATAGCAGGCGTGGAAAAGCGACCAAGCGCCATGGAAACACTGGGGACGCTTGTCCCGCTGGTGCCTTCGTTGCTGGCGATGGCGTGGCTGGTGTCGCAGGCGAAATGGTTTTGGTCAACCCGGCCTGATTTGAATTTTGGCTGGGTTGTGCTGATCCTGTGCTGTTATCTGTTGTGGGATGCGTGCGAGCGGGGGGTAACTCTCGAGTGGCGTGTGCGGTGGTGGGCGTTGGCAGCGGGCGTGGCGGGAGCTGGGTTGCTGTTTGTCGTGCAGGTTTACCAGGCTGCTTTTGGGACGAATGCGGCATCGACACAAGGATTGGCATTGGGAGTACTGTTGATTTGTGCAGCGAACGTGGGGATTGCGTACGGGTGGCGTGGGGTGCGGTTGTTTGCGATGCCGTTTGCTTTCATACTGGTGTCGTTGCCGCTGCCGAGCTTGATTCAGGGATTGGTGGTTAACGGATTGCAACATCGCGTGGCGGTGATCGACACCGAATTGTTGAATCTGATGGGGATCCCTGCACAACAAGTGGGCAGTCTGATTCAGTTGCCGAATGGGACAGTGGGGATTGACGAGGCGTGCAGCGGGATTAGAAGCCTGCAATCGACAGTGATGGCCTCGCTGTTTATTGGGTACCTTTCGCTGACGCGCGCAAGTTTGCGTGTGTTGCTATTGGTTGCGGGTGTGTTGCTGGCCATTACGGGCAATGTGATAAGGTCGTTGTATCTCTGTTTGTCGGCTTATCACAGAGGGATCGATTCGATATCGAAAGTGCATGATGCTGCGGGTTGGTCGATCCTGGCGTTCACGGCGGTCGGAGTAATCTTGATTTCATGGTGGTTTTCGAGGATGGAAGCCGTCGCAAATCGTTTGGCGATGTCCGCGCGCCGCGAGGAAAATGACCGCGAAGAAGCAAAGGTGGGGCAGGCAGAGCGAACCAAACTGTGAAGCGGTGTTTGGACCTTGTTTTGGTAGTGGTCACTGCGCCACTGTGGCTCCCCCTGATGTGCGCTGTGGCACTGGCAGTCCGTTTCAAGCTGGGAAAACCCATTCTGTTCCGCCAGCCGCGGGCCGGGTTCCACGGGCTCCAATTTGAATTGCTCAAGTTCCGCACGATGACCAATGCGCGCGACCCGCAAGGCCGCTTGTTGCCCGATGAACAACGGCTCACACCGTTCGGCCGATTGCTCAGATCGACTTCACTCGATGAACTGCCTCAATTGTATAACGTCTTGCGCGGGGATATGAGCCTTGTCGGGCCGCGCCCGCTCCTGATGGAGTATCTGCCGCGTTACACGCCTGAACAGGCCCGCCGTCATGAGGTGCGACCGGGAATAACAGGCTGGGCGCAGGTGAACGGCAGAAACGTGCTTTCATGGGAAGAGAAGTTTCGGATGGACGTGTGGTACGTGGACAATAGGTCTATCTGGCTTGACTTGAAGATACTCTGGCTCACGTTGCGAAGCGTGTTGGCGAGGCAGGGCATCAGCGCACCTGGCGAAGCCACCATGCCGGAGTTCATGGGGTCGAATAGCGATACCAAGTAAACCGTAGCTGTCCCCGTTACGCGAGATCAGCGGATGGCAGGAACGCCACGGGCTTTTTTTGTTTACGCGTTGGCCCGCATATTCCGCAGCCTCAGACTTCCTGATGTTCCGGCCGCACAGAAGTTCTCGAACCGGAATTCGGGCTGATACCATCTTCCAGAAATCGCCTGATTGCCAACGGCTTAAGCGTGGAAACCTGGTCGTGGCGTGTCGTTGACGTTCGCGGTGCGAATAGAGTGACAGACACCATGTTTGGCGGAGCAAATAGAGTGACAGGCTCGTTGTTTGGGTTTTGACCCCCGGATTGCGGCATGGCCCGCGAATTGTCCCCCGTTCCAATCGGCGGTTGCCGAAGTCTGTGGAGGAACCCCTCGGCTGCCGATACGGGGACAGACACGGTGTTTGGGCATGAAACCAAAGCGGCAGCAAGCTGCCGCACTCCAGGCGCTTCGCGCTTGCCAACGCCCACTGCATCCGCGGCGGCGCGTTAGAAACGATTGGGATGAGTGGCGAGACCGAATGGGGCCGTATGGGGACAGACACGTTGTTTGGGCATCGAAACAAAGCGGCAGCAAGCTGCCGCACTCGAAGCGCTTCGCGCTTGCCAACGCCCACTGCATCCGCGGCGGCGCGTGAGAAACCATTGGGATCAGCGCGCTCTTCCTTGCGACGGAGTCGCAGGGCATATTCCATAGGCCGGCGTGGCTGAAGGTCCGGGGGGGTGCAAGAGCCGGGGGCGTTCCCCGGCAGGCGACTTTGGGTCCGGCTAGGCCGGGCTGGAAAACATGTGGGCTCAAGAATCACAGGCCCCCCTGTGCTGCAAAAAGCACAGTTGCACTCGAGGGGGTGAACCGGTAGAGTTGGCAAGCAAGAGCACGTGTAACCAGTGCGGTTTTGGTACTGTCTGCTTAAGAAACCAGACGTGATATGAGAACTGTGCCAGTAGTTAAGAGTAGGAATCAGGGCTTCACACTGATCGAGTTGTTGGTGGTGATAGCCATCATCGCGATCTTGGCCGGGATGTTGCTGCCCGCGCTCTCGAAGGCCAAGGCAAAGAGCCAGGGCATCATGTGCATGAACAACGGCAACCAAATGATCAAAGCATGGCACATGTACGCTTCGGATTATGAAGATTACCTTCCGCCGAACCCGGACGACGGCAACACAACCCCATATTACAACTGGTGCGGCGGTCAGGCCGGACAAGGCGGCGCCCAAGAGTTCAACAGTGATATTCTGAGAAACCCGACGAACAATCTGCTTGCCCCTTACACTGGCAACAGCGTCCAAATATATCACTGCCCCGCTGACAAACGGGTCGGTAACTACCAAGGCCCTGACACCACGATGCGCGGTAAGAAGGTTCCTGCAGCACGCAGTTTCGCGATGAACCAGGCAGTGGGAACCAATCCATACAAGCGCGGCAAGGCGCCTGTGGACGGTCCGTGGCTCGATGGCGATCACAACCACACTGCAAATCGAACGTGGTATTGTTACGGCAAGCTTGGGGATTTCAACAGACCTGGGCCGTCTCAGGTATTCGTGCTGGTGGACGAGAACGTCCAAAGCCTGAACGACGCCGCTTTTGCAACAGTGGGACCAAAGCAGCCACCAATCTGGAAGCTCATCGATATTCCCGCCGCTTACCACAACAACGCCTGTGGGTTCGCATTTGCTGACGGACACTCCGAAATCCACAAATGGCGAGATTCGCGCACCACCAAATACACAGGAAACAATATCACCGTGAATAACAGTCCCGACGCGTGGTGGCTGGCCACGCACGGATCTGCTCTGATCGCAGGACCAGATTTCTAAAGGCCTCGTAACACAACTGTTCGCGCCCTCGTTGCAATTTGCAGCGAGGGCGTTTTAGTTTGAGCTCCAGTCCGGCGCTTTTTCTCTCCTCCGTGGAACGGGTTGAATTCGTGCCAGTCTGTGGTTCGTGGTCTGTCGTGCATGGTGCGCATGTTTGGTCCAGCCTTGGAAACCTCAGCAGCCCCTTCCAGATACACCCATGCATTGCTGTGCCGATCGTGCGGTATTAGCCTAACGCCGCATGGTCGGTCTGAGGCAGAGTCTTGCTAAATCGAATCGCGCTCGAGAGCTGCCAGCACTGCCGGGTCACGCACGTCCACCCAACGGCCTTCAATCACAAGCCCAGCCAACCGATGTCCAACTGCCACCATGTCGGCAATCGCATCCGTAAGTTCATATTCGCCCCTTGGCGATTTCTGCAATCGGGCTGTGAAATCGAACAGGAAAGGCCGAAAGATGTAAATGCCTGCATTGTACCATGCCGGGTCGCCCGGTTTCAGCCAGCCTTCCTCTTTCAGTCTCGAGAGTTCGGCAGGGCTTGGTTTCTCGACGATTTTCTTCAGACAGAACTCGGAGTCGAAAAAATTGATGGCGCCCTTGGTTACGTCTTCGCCTGCAGTGACCGTTATTACGCCCGCAAAATTGCCCTCGGCGAACCTTCGAATCATCCGACCGTAAGTCTCGGGTCGGACCAGAATGTCACCGTAGGTAAGGAGGAAGGCGTCATTTCCGATGAAATCGCGTGCAGGTTCGGCAGCTTTCCCGGTCCCGTCCTGCACCTCTTGTCTCGCAAACTGAATCTCTGCGTCCTTGCGAGTTCTGCTCTTGAAGTAGTCCTCGATCACGTTTCCCTGCCACCCGGTGACGATGCACAACTCACGAATGCCCGCGGCCACGATTCCGTCCACAATATGCTCCAAAATGGCCTTGCCTTTGACCTTGAGCATTGGTTTCGGAAGCTTCGCGGTCAACTCTTTCATTCGCGTTCCCCTGCCTGCAGCGAGAATGACAGCTTTCACGGATCAACCCTCAAGAACTCAAACAGTTTAATCAACCTCGTAGCACCCGTAGCAGTCCAACTACACGGGATCAGCCCGTGGGCCTTTCGGCCCAACAAGAAGTTTCGTGGCGACTCAAGTTTGTCGGCTACGGCTGCGGACGTTGTTTGCAACGCGAATTTAATGCGTCCAACACCGGGAACAATTGGGTGGCATTGACCAGCACTGGCTCAGGCCACCCTGTATAGCTTGAAAAACGACGGGTTATGCGCCGAACTTATCAAGCATCTTGGCGTTCGCCTGCATGTAGCGAATAAGATACTTGGCTTCGAACAAACCGAGCGACCCGAGGTTCGCGCCTGTTTCTGTGAAGCGCTCGAGCTTATCGGAGCCGCTGTACGGCGAATGAATCAGGACCGGCTGCGGATGCCACGAGTGCCCTTTCATTGCGCATGGGGTGGAATGATCACCCGTTATCGCCAGCACGTCGGGCTTGCGACGCAAAAGGACCGGGAGCGCGGCATCGAATTCTTCGATTGCCTTTTTCTTGGCCTCGAAATTGCCGTCTTCGCCAAACCCGTCGGTGTACTTGTAATGGATGAAGAAGAAATCGTAGTTCTCGTATTCCTTCAGGTAACGCTCGAACTGTTCGGTGATTGTCTGGGGTCCTTCGAGCTGGGTCATGCCAACGAGGCGCGCGAGGCCCTTGTACATTGGGTATGTAGCGATTGACGCTGCTTTGAGCCGGTAGCGTTCTGAGAACGCCGGAATTGTCGGTTGGTTTGATATCCCGCGCAACAAGAACCCATTTGCGGGCGCTTTGTCCGCGAGCAAGGGCAGCACCTGCTCGTACAACTTAGCCACCACTTTGGCGAGTTTACGTGCTTTGGCGCATTTCTTGTTGACCGGTTCGGCTGGCGGCACTGGAAGCTTTTCGCGGTGCGGATCAGCGTCGGTCAACGGCCCTGCGATTCCTTTGCCACGGAACACCACAACGAATCGATGCTGTTTTGCCGCCTTAATGATTACCTCGACATCGTCGATTTTCTTGATTTTAGCGGCGAGCATTGCGCAAAGCTCTTCGCAGACGGCGGTGTCGATGCGGCCTGCCCGTCGATCAAGGACAATGCCTTTGGAGTCGATCGTGCAGAAATTGGCGCGCGCCGCAACGTCGGTCGGTTCAAGCTCGATCCCAAGGCCAAGCGCTTCGATAACTCCGCGCCCCACTTGGAATTCGATCGGATCGTACCCGAACAGCGCAAAGTGTCCCGGTCCGCTCCCCGGCGTGATTCCAGGGGCGACAGGGATCATTCTGCCCTGCGCGCAACCGGATCGGACAAGAGCGTCGAGGTTTGGTGTACGCGCCGCTTCGAGCGGCGTCATGTTGCCCTGTTCAGGTGTAGCGATATCTCCAAGCCCGTCCAGGACGACCAGGGCGAGCTTGGCTTTGGTAGCCAATGTCAATTCAGAATAAACGCTATCAAGGTTCATGTTGTTGTTCGATTTATGGTTCAGAATCTGGCAAAACTCCATCCGATTCGATAACGGCGCTGCAACAATTTGTTGGCGTCGGTGTTGTTTGTTACCCGCATCGAGCCGTGGTCCCATTCGAGGACTGTCTCGGGCAACCGTACGGCCACGGTGCCCAGCAGAATGGCTTCTGTCATTGGCCCGGTTTGGCCGAAATGCGACTCGCACATTGGGCCGCCTCTGACTGCGTCAAGGAAATGATGATAATGATTTCGGTTGTCAAACTTCGGCCTTGCGACCTGCTTGAACTTGTCTTCGGGCAGCAACAACGGTGTTCCGCCCAAAGGATTGAGCAATGCGCCCTCGGTTCCAATGATCATCGCGGATTCGGTCGGATAATCTTCAACCGAGTACAGGGCGCGGATTTCCCGGGGCGCCCAAAACTCGCCATCAAACCATTCAACCGGTAGTTCACTGCCTTCAGTGAGATCGTTGCCTGGGAAATACCAGGTAATATGATTTGCCTGCGGCCATGTGTCCGCTCGCCGGGCTGGCGAGTTTTTCCATGATTCCTGAACTTTGGCGACCACGCGTTTGGGCGGTTTGAGCCCGAGTCCTTTCCAGACTGCGTCGAATATGTGGCATCCAATGTCGCCGGACCAACCCGTTCCGAAATCCAGCCATCCACGCCATTTCACCGGATGATACAAGTCCGGCACGTAGGGGCGCTCAGGCGCAGTGCCAAGCCACAAATCCCAAGCCAGATTGGACGGTGGCTGTTCGCCTTTAGGCGGACGCGGTCCTTCTGGCCGGTAAGCTTCGACTGCTCCCGGGCGGTTCGCGCTCAGGTAAATGTGCTTCACCTTTCCGATTACGCCTGATTTGAGCCATTGCACGGTGGTTCGGTCGCCGGCCATCGAAGCGAGCTGCGTGCCAAGCTGCGTGACGACGCCCTTGGCTTTTGCCGCCTCGGTCAATGCACGCACCTCGGCCACGTCATGGCACATTGGTTTCTGGCAATACACGTGTTTGCCGCGCTGAATGGCTGACCACGCAATCGCAAAATGCATGTGGTCGGGCACAGTGACGTTGACCGTATCGATGCGATCGCCTTCTTTCTCGAGCATTTCCCGCCAATCGTGGTACTGGCGGGCGTTTGGGACCTTGGGCGCAGCGCTCTTGAGCATGTTTTCATCGACGTCGCAGATCGCTACGACTTCGAGGTTCGGGTACTGGAGGAAGTTGTGCAAATCGCCGACGCCCATTCCGCCCATGCCGATGCAAGCGTGCTGGAGCTTGCCGTTGGCGGAAGCGCCCCGGACCGAACTTTTCATGATATATGGCGCAGCCAGAATCCCAACTGCAGAACGACGGAGAAACTCACGCCGACTATGCCCGGAATCAATTCTGTTCATAATTGCACAACTCTGCCTTTCTGCGCGTGTTGCTGCAGCGAGAATGTTCTTATCGGAATCCTCCAAACCGCCACAGCCCACGCTTAATTCACCGGGTCAGACGATCCGCGACAGCCGCCATGTTTCATCAGGCCTGCCGGATCAAATCCCGGACGTCATCCAACCTCACGGACCGAATTGGTATCACACCCTGCCCCGGACACAAGCGGAAAACAGGAGAGTGAGGTTTCCCGGGCATGGGCGTTGTGGAACCTCACGCTTGGCTGGTTTGTGGAGGCGTTCCGACAACCTTATCTTGGGACGGTGCTGTTGTCCGCCATCCACTTGGCGTCCACCCATGCCTCGCGTGCGGGGAAATTAAGCGTGAGGTTGCGAGCGCCGGTGAAATAAATGGGCATGTTAAACAAACCTCTGCCGGTGTCGTGCCCGGAGCTTTTGCTCTGCCACCGCTTGATTTCTGAATGACCGTCAGCGAACGAGAACCCACACGCGCCATTGTGGTAATTGGCAGGTATGTCGATGATGCGGGCGGTGCTGGGCGAGTCCGCGCCGGTGCATTGCGTTGCGAATGCGGCGTCGTTGATGCTGTTCGGATGCTCATCGACGAAGACGAACGTCTTGGTGGGGATTACGATGTCTGACAGTTTCGCGTAAGTGCGCCATTTTGTCTGGTTCCGGCCCGAACTCGAGCCATCGAGCCAATCGCCCCATGCGAACACCTGGCTCATGGAATTACTGCGGATTCGTCGCACGATTTTGTTTGAGACTCTTACGACTGATTTGTCAGCCGGGCACTGGAACACTGACTGGCTTCTGCCGACGTAATTGAACAGCGGGCTGTTGGTCAGGTACCTTGGGTCTGCGGCGTTGGCATCCCATGACTGCAAATCCCCTTGAATCCAGTTCACGCGCCCGGGCAGTCCGTCAAGACACGCAAGGAGCGTTTCATTGTGATCGTCAGCATAGATAATGAAGCCGAGCGCCAACTGCCTTGTATTGTTCATGCACATGATGCCCTGGCCCTTGGCTTTTGCTTTTGAAAGGGCTGGAAGCAACATGCCCGCGAGGATCGCGATAATCGCAATCACAACCAGCAGCTCTATCAGAGTGAACCCATTCTGCCCGGTTCGCCCGCAATGTCTTGTTGCACGCATACAATTCCTTCTCTCTTTTTTGCCGGAACTTCTTCCGGCGATTCCAAGGCTCATGTCCAACTCTGAACAAACCTAAGAGGCTGGGCTGAAACGGGCAACTGTGCGTTTCGATGCGCAGTTGCTTTCCGCATCACACAGCCATTCACCTGCGTCCAAAAAGCTTGCATTGTTGGTTGAAAGCTTGCAGCCTGAGTTCAAATGCAAAGGATAAGGAATATGAACAGGCTCCTCGTTTACGCATGTCTCACCTGTTTTTCGAGTTTCATTGTTCGCGCGCAACCGCTGATGCCCGATCAGCTCCAATTGCGTGTGGCGATCCAGATTGGGGACGACTTGGGGATACCTCGAAACACCACGTACAACCCGCGATATTTTGATGGGAAACTTTACCTTGTGCAGATCAATGCTGGTTCGACCGGCATCGGAAGATACAGGTCGGGGTATCCAGCGCCCGAAGTCGTTGTTGATAATAGTATAGAGCCGATCGAGCATCGAACTTTAGCGCCGTTTCGAGGCCAGTACCGTGACAAGTACATACTGGGCGGCGGAGGCGCAAAAACAGGCGGCGTAACAACAACAATGTCGCGGTACGACGCTGACGGCGGCAACCGTGTCGATGCCGAGACACCAGACAGCGTTTGTGTGGAGGGATTCGATTGGGTCGATGAAGACACCGTCATTTGCACCGTTTATACCTCCGGGCTGAGAACGCGGTTGTACATGTTTGATGTGCAGGCTGAGCCGTTTGCACTGCAGCGCAATACAACATGGAACCCTCAGGGATACGTCGCCACAAGCGCAACAACCCGTATTCGCAATGTGCGAGTGGGAGACACGTTCAAAGGGTACGCTTATTACGGTGACGCAGGGCTGAACGACGAACCCAAATTCTTTGCGCTGAATCTGGCGACCGGGCAGGAAACTCTGGTGGGTAGCGCTGGCCAGTTGACCGGCAGTGGCAGCTTTGGTTTGTGGACTGTTGTTGAACGCGGCGGCTATTTGTACGTGCAAACCACTGACAACGGAATCCAGGTGTATAAGATGCAGGATGCAACCACTCTGGGGCCGTGGCAGTTCGATTACACGAAGTACGATCTTGACCTTGTGACGGGCTATTCCGGCCAGTATTACGGTTTTGATGTTGGGAGCGACGGCAAGACAATGGTCCTCGGAGCGGCACAAGGCTTCGTATTTGAATTGGGCGCCCCTGTTCTCAACATTGCACGGGCTGGAACTGATGTTGTGCTTTCGTGGCCGGAGTCTGTGACGGCGGTTTTGTTGCAGGCTTCGCCGACCCTTTCGCCGCCTGCATTTGCCGACCTCGATCCGCAGCCGGAGATGGTCGTCAGTGACAGGATGAATACGGTGACAATTCCAATTTCGGGTGGTCAAATGTATTACCGCCTGCAACGGTATCCGTAAGAAAACCTGAGACAGAACCAATATGAACAAGAAATCCGTTTCGTCCAACGGCGCGGCAACCACGCGCCGCGAATTCCTTCGAACTTCAGCCACCGCAGTCGCTGTTGCGAGCGTGGCAGGCCTTGACATCAGTCGCAGTGCTTACGCTGCCGGGAGTGACATTCTGCGCGTGGGCATGATCGGGTGCGGCGGACGCAACACGGGCGCAGGCGCACAAGCATTACGGGCTGACAAGGGCGCGCGGCTTGTCGCCATGTCAGACATTTTCATGGAACGGGTGCGATCCGCACGCGAGCACATTCGGAATGCATGCCCCGGGCAGGTCGAGGTCCCAGACGATCACTGTTTCGCCGGGTTCGACGGCTACAAACGGGTGATCGAGCTGTCGGATGTTGTTTGCATAGCGAACGCGGCGAAGTTTCATCCGTTTCACGCTTACGCGGCGGTCAGCGCCGGGAAACATGTGTTTGTGGAGAAACCGCATGGGATCGACCCGCTTGGGGTGAAGCTGATGCAAAAGGCCTGTGATTTGGCCCGGGAGAAAAAGCTTTCCATAGTTTCCGGGCTCCAGAGCCGGTATCACCCCGGGTACATCGAAACCGTGAAACGAATTCAGGACGGCGCAATTGGAGACATAGTCGCCATCGAAGAGAACTTTTTACGTGCGCCCTACGGTGTCACCGAGCGGAAACCGGGGCTAACAGAGCTGGAGTGGCAATGCAGCACGCAATACCATTTCCGCTGGTTGTCCGGAGACGATGTGCCGCAGTCGCTTGTTCACAACATGGACAGGGCGAGCTGGGTGCTGGGCAATGCTGTGCCTGTGAAATGCCACGGGTTGGCCGGGCGCTCGTCGATGACGGACCAAATTTACGGGGATGTGTTTGATCATCACTCGGTGATCTATGAATTTCCGAATGGCGTGCGGGTGTATGCGTTTTGCCGGACGACAACCGGTTGCTACGATGAAGTCTCGAGCCTGATCTTTGGCACCAAAGGACGGGCAAATCTGACGTCGTGCGTGATCACTGGCGAAACAAAATGGCGTTGGCAGGGAAATGGCGACCCATACCAAATCGAGCACGACCGTCTCTTTGCGGGGATAAGGTCCGGAAACCCTGTCAACAACGGCGATTACATGGCGCGAAGCACGATGATTACGGTGATGGGACAGATTTCATGCTACACCGGCAAAGAGGTTACATGGGAACAGATTAACGCGTCTGATTTTTATTATCCGCCCAAACCGGAAGAATGCCATGACAAGATGGAGCCGCCGACACGACCAGGCCCGGATGGGACTTATCCGGTTCCAATCCCGGGTCGGACAAAGATGATTTGACACGGACAAGTTGGGTCAAAACGCGATCTCATGAACTCGAGAACGTTTGTGCGCAGGTTAGCTGGCGTTGTTGTGTTTGTTGCTGCAGCGGTGTCTTTGGCGTGGATGAGTTGCCCTGCCTTGGGTGCCCAGCCGAAGACCAAAGGCCGCATTTTGCTTGTGACCGGGGTTGATTACCCCGGTCACCCATGGCGCGAGACAGCACCTCTGTTAAGCAAGCTGATCCAGCAGGACTCGAGGTTGACAGTCGTGACTGTCGAAGACCCGCACTTGCTTGATTCGGCAGCGGTGCGGTCATACGACGCCGTGGTGTTGCATTTCATGAACTGGGAAGTCAAAGCGCCCGGGGAAGCAGCAAGGCAAAACCTGCGCCGGTTTGTTGAGGACGGCGGCGGATTGGTCCTGGTCCATTTCGCCTGTGGCGCGTGGCAGGATTGGCCCGAGTTCAGGAACCTTGCTGGCCGGGTTTGGGACCCAAAACTTCGCGGACACGACCCGCGTGGTGTGTTCAAGGTTCGAATCACTGATGCGGATCATCCTGTTACCCGCGGGCTGCAGGATTTCGAAACCGACGACGAGCTTTACACTTGTCTGGCAGGTGAACGCCCGATCCGTGTTCTTGCAACCGCAAAGTCAAAGGAGGATAACATCGATTATCCGATGGCCTTCGTGTTCGAGTACGGCAAAGGGCGTGTTTTTCACAGTCCGCTTGGCCATGACGCGAAAGCGTTTGAGGCGCCGGCCGTCGGCGATCTGTTTCGGCGCGGCTGTGCATGGGCTGCGGGCCTCGATGTGCAGCAGTAAACTGAATCGTCGCGATGCGTTCCGGTTCCGGAACTTTGTTTTTCTGTTGCTGATTCTTCTGCCAGCGTCTCGGCAGGGCTGACACTCTCCTGGCCCGGAAATCTCACCGGAACGGAGCTTTGGGTGTCTTGGTCTGGTCAGGCGGTGAGGTTACCGGGTCAGCGCGGCTCCGTCTCAGACCGGCCAGGCATGCGGTGTCGTAGTGCCCAACCGGTGCTTGCCGCTGTCGGTATTTGGATTGCCTCGATAAAGTTGGCCGCTCCATCGCCACTTCATCCCTTGGCAAACGAATGCCGTGGCAAATGAATTGATTCAGTATGTGCCGCCTCGCATTCACGCAAATCCAACCAGCGCACAAATAGAGTGACAGGCTCGTTGTTTGGGTTTTGCCCCCGGATTGCGGCATGGCCCGCGAATTGTCCCTCGTTCCAATCCCCGGCTGCCGAAGTCTGTGGGGAAGCCCCTCGGGGCGATATGTGGACAGACACGTTGTTTGCGCATCCCCAGCCGGTGAATGTTCGGGCGCCGCATTTGCGTGATCCAAACGGGTCGTAAGGCCGGTCGTCGGGTTGATGCGGCCGAGGACGGCCGCGCTCCCGACCGTCGGCGTTTTCTGTAATGCGCCGGCAGGAGCGCGGCGATTCTTCGCCGCACCCAACCGGTGTACGTTCGGTGGCCCGATTTGCGTGATCGAAACGCGTCGTATGACCGGTCATCGGGCTGATGGGGAATATGGGATATGGGGACAGACACGTTGTTTGGGCATGAAGACAAAGCGGCGGCAAGCCGCCGCACTCCAAACGCTTCGCGGCTACCAACGCCCACTGCATTTGTGGCAGCGCGGTTAGGTACCATCGGGATCAGCGGTGAGATCGAATGAGGCCATATGGGGACAGGCACGTTGCTTGGGCATAAAGACAAAGCGGCAGCAAGCTGCCGCACTCGAAGCGCTTCGCGCCTGCCAAAGCCCACTGCGTCCGCGGCAGCGCGTGAAAAACCATTGGGATCAGCGCGGTCTTCCTTGCGACGGAGTCGCAGCAGGTTTTTCGGAGGCCGGCGTGGATGACAGCCATCCTCAGGGGCGCGCAGGCGCCGGGTTACTGCCCGTCAGGCAAATTGGGTTCCGATTACCCTGGGGCTGCGAAGCATGCGAGCTAACTGAGCTCAATTGTTGGGCTTGGTTTGACAATTGGAACTTGTGATTCAGAATATCACCTGTCAAAAGAACAGCCGTGCTGATGGAGTACCGAATCATGAAAGTCCCCCTAAGTGTTCTGCTGCGCTCGATGGCTGCAGTTTCCATGGCTTGCGTGTTGTCCATGGCAGCAGCCAATGACAGCCATGCTGCCCCCGATCCCGACACGTTTTCAATCGACGGCTTGGTCGCCGAGGTCGTGCGCAAGAACCCCGAGCTCGATTTTTACCGCGCCGAAATCGCCGTCGCAAAAGCAGGCCGCCGCACCGCACGCGAATGGAAAAACCCGGAACTGACCGCCAGCCTTGGCAGCAAACGCGTCTGGGACAGAGGCGGTCCTGCCCTTGGCGACGGCGCAGCATGGTCGGTGTCGGTTTCGCAGGTAATTGAATGGCCGGGGCGAATTGCGCTTCGCAAGGCGATCGCGAACCAACAGGTCGAGCTGGCACAAATAGGGCTCGGTCAGTTCGAAGCTGTGATTGCGGCGCGCGCAAAAACACTCGGATTCGCCGCGCTTGCAGCCAGCGAGAAAGCCGACGCCACGCGCGAGGTTGCGGAGCGGTTCAAATCGCTCCTTGCAGTGCTTGTGCAGCGCGATCCGGCAGGCATCACGCCGTTGCTTGATCAGCGGATCATCGAAGCCAACGCCATTGCATTGCATCGCCGCGTCACCCAGGCTGAGCAGGAACTCCAAACGGCCATCCTCGAACTTAACCAGCTCAGAGGCAGCCCTGCTTCCGCACCGCTCAAAGTCGTCGGAAACCTCGGCCCGCCAAACTCGCCACCGCCGCTTGATGTGTTGTTGGCAGTCGCTTTCACAAATAACTTTGACCTGCGCATTCGCCGGGCCGAACTCGCACAGCAGGGATTCCGCGTGGACCTTGCGCGCCACGAACGCAAACCAGCCGTCACAATCGCTCCATTCTATTCCGAAGAACGCGCCAACGATGAACAGCGAATCTTTGGTGTGGAACTGAGCGTTCCTTTGCCAGTTTGGAATCGCAACGAAGGCGCCATTGAGACCGCACAGGCCCGCCTCGAGCAGGCCGAGGCTTCGTGGCGCGCCGCACAACGGGTGGTTGAACGCGAAGTGGCTAACCACGCACTCGCCCTTCGCACGCAACTGGAAGAGATGGCCAGTTGGCGGCAAGACGCGCAAACAGAGTTCAGAGACGCTGCTGCGCTGGCCGACAGACACTATCGCCTCGGCGCGGTGCCCGTCACCACGTATGTCGAAATGCAGATGAAATACCTTGACGCCCTTGAAGCGTTGCTCGCAACACGCCTCGAGGCGCACGAGCACTCCCAGCAGCTCGAACTGCTGGTCGGATGCAAACTGGATCAGATAAGCCGCCATGCTCCATCGTCTAATTGAGGTCTCGCTCAAACAGCGACTGTTCCTGCTGCTCGTGGCAGGCGTGTCGGTTTTCATCGGGTTGTGGGCATTGTACCATCTGCCCGTAGATGCAGTGCCTGACATTACAAGCCCGCAGGTGCAGGTAAACGTCGAGGTCCCAGCACTGGCCCCGGTCGAGATCGAGAACGCCGTCACAATCCCCCTGGAAATCGAATTGTCGGGCATCCAAGGGGTCGAAGAAATGCGTTCTCTCACCAAGTTCGGCCTCGCGCAGGTAACACTCGTGTTTCGAGACGGAACCGACATCTACCGCGCAAGGCAATTGGTCGCCGAACGATTGCAGACTGTTGCCGATCGACTTCCCCCGAACCTCACCCCGAACCTCGCGCCCATCAGCACCGGTCTGGGTGAAATCTTCTATTACACCGTCGCATTCAGCCCGAACGCCACCAACAAGCCCGCCTCCAAGGCCGAACAATTGCGCGAATTGCGCGAAATCCACGATTTCGTGATCAAGCCGATGCTCCGTGTCACCCCCGGCATAGCCGAAATCAATGTGATCGGCGGCTTCCAAAAACAGCTCGTCATCCACCCGAGACTTGCCGACCTCGCCAACGCCGGACTTTCCATGGAAGACCTCGTCCAATGCGTGAGTGAAAACGTGGAAAACGCCGGCGGCGGCGTCATCCGCCGCGGCACCGAACAGCTCCTTGTAAGAACCGTCGGACGAGTTCAAACGCCCGAAGACATCGCCGGCCTGCCAATCAGATTCGGCGCCGACGTCCGGCCGATTCTGGTTCGCGACGTCGCCGATGTTATCACCGGGTTCAGTTTCCGAACCGGCGCGGCAACCGAAAACGGTGAAGAGACGGTCCTCGGTACGGCCATGATGCTCGCTGGCGAAAACAGCAGATTTGTCGCGCGCAGATTCGACGCACGCCTTCGCGAAATCGAATCACGATTGCCGCCCGGTATCGAGATCAGGCCCCAGTACGATCGCTCTGAACTGGTGGACAGAACGCTGCACACGGTCAGAACCAACCTGTTCGAAGGCGCCGTGCTGGTCATTGTGGTGCTTCTGCTGATGCTTGGCAACTGGCGTGCGGCGCTGATCGTTGCCGCCGCCATCCCGCTGTCGTTCCTGTTCGCCGTGCTCGGCATGTGGCATTACGGCGTGTCCGGCAATCTGATGAGCCTCGGTGCAATCGACTTCGGGCTCATCATAGACGGCGCGGTTGTCATGGTGGAAAACATAGTACGTCGGCTTGGCGAACGGCAGCATGAGCTTGGCCGTCCGCTCAAACCGATGGAACGCCTCGAAACAGTCGCCGCAGCAAGCAAACAGGTGGCAAACCCGATGTTTTTCGGGGTTCTGATAATCACCATGGTCTATATTCCGATACTCGCGCTCACCGGGATCGAAGGGAAAATGTTCCACCCCATGGCAATCACGGTAATGTTGGCACTCGGAGGAGCCCTTGCAATGTCACTCACGCTCATGCCAGTTCTTTGCTCGTATGTTCTGCGCGGGCGGGTCAGTGAAAAGGACAACATCCTCGTTCAATTGATAAAGAAGGCGTACGCGCCATCGCTCGATCTGGCCCTCTCAAAGCCGCTGCTGCTCGCCGTAAGCACCGTGATTTGGGTCGGCATTTCAGCATACGCATTCACACGACTCGGCGCCGAGTTCGTGCCAAAGCTCGATGAAGGATCGCACACTGTGATGGTTTATCGCACAAACAGCATGAACCTCGACGCCTCGCTTGCGATGGAAATCGCGACCGAGCAAATCCTTTTGAAGATACCCGAGGTTGACCGCGTTTTCTGCCGCCTTGGCACCAGCGAGGTTGCCACTGATCCCATGCCGCCCAGTCAAAATGACCTCTACATTTTCTACAAGCCAAAGTCCCAGTGGCGGACAATCAACGGCAAGCCCATCGCCAAAGCTGAACTGGCCGAGTTGATCGAATCGGAAGTGAAATCAAAGCTGCCCGACCAGACGATGCTGTTTGCACAGCCAATAGAAATGCGGTTCAACGAGCTGCTTGAAGGCGTTCGCAGCGATTTGTCCGTCAAGGTGATCGGCCATGATTACGGTGAAATGGAGCAATTGGCAGGGAAAATAAAGGGCATTCTCGAACAGGTGCCCGGCGCCGCAGAGGTCGAGTTCGAGGCGCAAGGACGTTCGCCTGCACTCGAATTGGTCGTCAACCGCGATGCATTGAGGCGCTACAACCTTCACGTTTCCGCCATAAACAAGGCAATCGCAACCGCACTCGCAGGCCAAACCGTGGGCCTGGTCTATGAGGCTGATCGACGCCACGAAATCGTTGTGCGGTTGCCCGGCGAATTGCGAGATCGAATCGACCAAATCAGGCGGCTTCCGGTGCGCGTGGGCGAACACGGCCTCCTGCCACTCGAAAGACTGGTCGAGTTCAGAGAAACCTCAAGCGTCGAACCCATAATCCGCGACGACGGTCATAGGCGAGTCGCAATCATGGTAAACCTTAAAGGACGCGACGTCGAAGGGTATGTCCAAGAAGCCCGGTCCAGAATCCAATCCGAAGTGAACCTGCCGCCCGGCTACAGCATCGAGTTCGGCGGACAGTTCAAAAACCTCCAGGAAGCGCGCCTTCGCTTGCTTGTTGTCGTGCCCGCCGCGCTGGTGTTGATATTCATCCTGATCTTCATAGCCTTCGGCAGCCTGCGGCAGGCATTTCTCATTTACACTGGCATTCCTCTGGCAATCACAGGCGGCGTGATCGCTCTCTGGCTCCGCGGCTTGCCCTTCAGCATCACCGCTGCCGTCGGATTCATCGCACTGAGCGGCGTGGCCGTGCTGAACGGCGTCGTCCTGATCAGCTACTTCAACGAACTTCGAGAACGCGGACTCAAACGCGATGATGTTGTGCGGCAGGGCGCAATCACACGGCTCCGCCCCGTCCTGATGACGGCTTTTGTCGCGAGCCTTGGTTTTGTTCCAATGGCAATTGCCACCGGCCCCGGCGCCGAAGTTCAACGCCCTCTTGCCACTGTGGTCATCGGCGGCATTCTCAGTTCGACTTTCCTCACGCTCGTTATACTCCCGGTGCTGTACCACTGGTTCGGCATTCCAAAATCCGATGCGACCGTCAGCGAGGCTTCGCTTGAATCATAACGGCGCTGTGGCATGTTCCGTGATCATGCCAAATACCGAGACATCGAAATCCACAGTTCCTCCCAACACGGCCGCGAAGTGGCGATCGGCCATTGCATTAGCGGGTTGGCTGATTCTTTGCTTTGGTGCGGCAGCCATCGGCAGTCTCTTCATGCCAGGCGACTGGTACACGCAACTCAAGAAACCTTCATGGAATCCGCCCTCGTGGATTTTCGGACCGGTTTGGACCGCTCTCTACACTCTGATGTCAATCGCAGCGTGGCTCGTCTGGATGCGCGGCGGATTTGCAGGCCAAACGAAAGCGCTTGTGGCATTCGCAGTGCAATTGGGTTTCAACGCGATCTGGTCCCCGCTGTTCTTTGGATTGCGCAGCCCCGGCCTCGCATTTGTGGATATCCTGTTCCTCTGGGTAGCGCTGTTGATCACCATCCGCTTGTTTTGGAAAACGCGCCCAATCGCTGGCGCGCTCCTAATCCCGTATGCCGCATGGGTTTCTTTCGCAGCCGCACTCAACTACACTATTTGGCAGCTTAACCGGTGACTTGACCGGCCGGCAGTTCTGCCGACTCCTGACCCATGCCCCGCTCTCTCCCGACTCCCCAAAGCTTGCACCGAACGCTCTTATCTCGCTGTGATCATTCGGTTGCGACTGCGCCGCGCTGCGTAACACTCAGCCGTCAAGTGTCCACGGCTTCCGCATTGGGCGAACCTTTCTGAGCGCGTTGGCGGCGTCATCGCCAATAAACTCCTCCTTTGCCGGGTCCCACCTCAACTTGCGGCCAACTTTTATCGCAATGTTCGCAAGATGGCACACGGTCGAAACCCGATGTCCTATGTCAACCGGGAAATACGGGTCTTTCCGCGTCTTGACGCACTTCAAGAAATCGTGGTGTTCGCCCTCCGGATTGGTGTACAGATGGATTTCGTCGGGGCCAATCTTCGAGTTCTTGATCTCGTTTGAACTGGCTTCAAGCTCGCCTCGCCAACCGGTGTTTCCCACCCAGCCGTCTGTTCCAATGAACCGGATGCTTGGATTGCCAGGTTTGCATGTCATCACGACGCCATTTGCGTAGCGGAATGTCACGTCGTAGTCCTTGACCGTGTTGTATAAACCACCTTCCCAAAACGTGCCCGTGCCTTCAATCTCGACCGGGCCACTGCGTTCCATGTCCAGCGCCCATTGCGCAGTGTCAAAAAGGTGCGTCCCCCAATCGCAAATGATACCGCCCGAGTAATCCTCGATCCACCTGAAGTTGAAATGGACCCGGTCTTTTGTGTAAGGCGCCCACGGCGCCGGCCCCAGCCACATGTCGTAGTCCAACTCCGGCGGAACAGGTTGGGGCGTCGGGTCACCGGGAACGGTCGGTTGCTTCGGAAGTATCACCTCGACGCGCTGCACTTTGCCTATCCGGCCGTTGCGAACAAGTTCCGCCATCCGATGGTAAACCGGGATCGACCTGTCTTCGGTGCTGGTCTGAAACACTTTGCCGTGTTTCCTGACCTCATTGACAAGGATTTTGCCTTCGTCGATGCTGAGCGTGGGTTTCTCGCATTGGACGTCTTTGCCCGCGCGAACGGCCATCACACTGATGAGCGTGTGCCAGTGGTCAGGGGTCGAAATCATAACTGCATCAATGTCCTTGCGGGCGAGCACTTCCCGGAAATCCTTCGTCATTGCGCAGTCCTTGGTTTGATATTGCTCGTCAACGATCTCCTTGGCTCGCCGCATTCTTTCACCGTCCACGTCGCATACGACGAGCACTCTTGCCTCGGGCAATGTGAGATACCTCCGCAGATTCCACCCCGTGCCGTGGTCGCCTGTGCCGATGAACCCAACATTGATCCTGTTACTCGGCGCCACTGCCCCCAATAGCTCAACCGGCACGATCCTTGGGAATGAAAGAAACGCACCTGCTGCTGCCGAAACTCTCAGAAACGAACGACGGCCGATATGCCTTGTCATGGTCCACATGCTACCAAATCACCCGCTTGTTCTCCAGCACAATATGCCATGGCAAAACCATGCTCAGTCAGACTGACACGCACCGCCACAAACAAAACAACGACGCCTACTGGAGAAACTACGTGCACTGTGTTGGCACCCGAGTTGCATGGCCATACGTCAGCGCCGCAAGTCGTTCGGGAGTGCCAAGCCCGCAAAGAACGCCTTTGTTTTGCCGTGATCATTCGGTTGCAACTACACCGTCCTGCTGCGATGCGCTTTCCTGAAGTCCATGCCCAAAGGCCCTATGGCTACAGCAAGCAGATGCGCCCCGAGATTGATGTAACCCTACACGAGGATTCATCGCTTGGTGGACTTTTGTTCTCGGGATTCTCCCCGGGAGCTTGACTTCAACGGTGACACACTACCCCAATGAGTCCCCGACCTCACCACGACGTCTTGCCAACACCTTGGCCCCGTTTGACTCCCGGAGCCTGTTGTGCGATTTTACCCCCAAATAGAGGGACAGACACGGTATTTGGGCGCCCCGGGTTCCGACCCGGACCCGCCCAACCAGTCGGCCAACGGGAGGCACGGCTGCGTGCCTGTCGCTCTGTTGCAAGGAGAACAACAATACAAATCAAGGAGGTTGTAATGAGACTGCCCAGAATCAAAC
>JAAYVR010000181.1 GCA_012517065.1 Verrucomicrobiota bacterium
CTGCGTGCGGTCTTGCGCCAGTCCTCCGGTAAGAAGCCGGTAATGAGCTGCCACTCTTCGTCCGCCAGAATTGAGTTCACGTCGGCAGACTAGAGAAATCCGACGGGAAAGTCAATCTTTTAAGTTAGCGCTTATGGGGCGTTGCCCCAGGCTGGTATAAGGCGGGCCTTCGGCCCTGTAATCGCGGCCATGCTTCTGTTTCTCGTGAACAAATGTGCTGGGATATATAATGACGCCAATGTGTGGGATTGAACATTCGACGCCGAGTTCGGATTCATTCCAGCCCGGTGGCTCGACCAGCCACCAAAGCGCCAACGGCGGGGTCCCATACCAGCGTGGGACGTAGCCCCACGAAGGGCGCCCATGTCACCTTCGTCAATCGAAGGGCTGAAAGCCCGCCCTATTACATTCCCTTCCGCATCTTTCGCGTTATTTCGCGGTTGAAACCTACCTGGGGCGGTGCCCAAGCCCGGGAATCGCACCGCCTAACTAGACCAGGACACCCAAAGCTTCATTCCGGTGCGATTACCGGGCCAGGCTGGTATAACGCGGGCCTTCGGCCCTCATCAATTCGTGCGGACCAGCAGTGGTGATTACATTGAGACTCTTGTTGCTGTCCTCTGATACCTGTTTGCTCTCCCCACGTCTACTGATTTCTGCCCCCTGCGTCATGCCGCCTGTGCTTTATTCCAGGTCTTTGGTCTATGGTCTTTGGTCTATGGTCTCCATCGCCCGCGCTCCGACAGTACGTGACTACGTGTCTGTCCCCATGTGCATCCTCTCTTGCACGCAAGGGGCCGAAAGCGCATGGATCATGGTCAGGACTTCCACGGTTCAGACTCGACATGTTTTGCAGTCCGAGGAGAATCACTCAGCATGAACTTGTCAGCCGCCAAACCAGCCTCTTCTGGGTGTGCAGACAGATCGTCTGCCGTTAACTCGACCCTCTATCGTGGCCGCTTTATGACACCGAATTGGAAAACCTTCTCAGCCATCGCGAATTCTCTCAGCACAAGAGACTTTTGGCTTCAATCGGTCCGGCTACTCACCAAACATCTTTTTTGCCAGGGCCGAGGGAGTTGCTCTGAGGAGCGCGACATGACAGACCGCCAGGCTTGTAACAAACGCCTGCGTCCCGCTGTGACCGTTCGGTTGTGGCTGCGCTGTGCTGTGTCCATTGCACTTTCCGCGCTTGTTATGGGAACCGGGCTGGCGGCGGATGAGCTTGTCTATCCCCTCAAGGTCGCCGAAAACCACCGGTATTTCATCGATCAAAAGGGCGCCCCTGTTTTTTGGCTGGGCACGACACAATGGCAGCTTTTCAGAGAGTACAACATCGAGAACGCGCGGACAATCATCGAGAAGACGAAGAATCACGGTTTCGCTTTCGCGCAGGTGATGCTTCTGGGTGTTGGCGACGGGACCAAGCCCAACGTCTATGGCGCGAAACCATGGGCAAGCACAGATCCACTGATTCCCAACGAAGAGTATTTCAAGCACGTCGATGCAGTTGTGAAGATCGCTCGGGAAAACAACTTGGTCATTTCGATGACGGTTTTTCATCAGCGCTGGCGCAACCTGATCACGCCGGAAAAAGCGCGAGCGTGGGGCAAATGGATCGCTCAACGCTACAAAGATGTTCCCACAATTGTTTGGTCCATGACGCCAGAGGCAAAACCAGCGTTTCTGCCGGTAATGCGCGAGCTTGCCGCAGGCATGCGCG
This sequence comes from Verrucomicrobiota bacterium, assembly GCA_012517065.1. Classification (GTDB taxonomy): domain Bacteria; phylum Verrucomicrobiota; class Verrucomicrobiia; order Limisphaerales; family J093; genus JAAYVR01. Next base: position 1,724 of record JAAYVR010000181.1, read on the forward strand.
AGGGGGACGGCGGCACGCATCTGATCACTTTCAAACCCGACCCTGCGCCGCACCCAGCGGGTTTCGCCCATGAAGAACCATGGCTTGATTTCAGTTGCATGCAGACTTGGAAATGGGTCGAGCAAATCTATCCCATGATCACTCACGAGTATCGACTCGAGCCGACGAAGCCGGTCCTGATGGCCGAAGGCGCCTACGAGGCAGGTTCGGAGTACGGGTTCGACGTGACACCGCTCTGGGTACGACGGCAGGCGTATTATTCATTCCTTGCCGGCGCGTCGCACACTTACGGGCACAACGACAGTTGGCGCGTGTTGCCCACGTGGAAACAGGCGCTCGATGCACCCGGCGCGATGCAACTGGGCATCCTCAAGAAGGTCTTTCTGGGTCGGCAAGAATGGTGGAACCTTGTCCCCGACCAAACCGTTTTCGCCAGCGGCGGCAATACGAACGGACAGGTGTTGAATCTCGCCGCACGCCACAAGAACGGCCTCTGGACGATTGTTTACCTCGGCAGCAAAGCGTCGTTCTCGATCGACATGACAAAGCTCAAGAACGATAACACAGTGCGCGCATCGTGGATCGATCCAAGAACCGGGGCAGTGGAAGCAATCGACCGATTCACATGCACGGGCGTGAGGTCGTTTTCAACTCCTGCGGACTGGGAGGACGCTTTGCTGGTCCTGGAACCCTGATGCGGGTCAGAACACGCGACGGCACATCAAGAATTGGCAGGGCTCACGCTCAGACCGGCCGCGTGTGCTATGCCACAATGCCCAAACGGCTCTCACCGGTTATTTCACAGCCCAGTAATCTTGCCAACAAACCCATCAATCCGGTTCCCATCCGTCGCGACTGTGATATGCCCACCAATCGTACTCATCCGGGCTGCCCCTGGTTCGTTCGGCGTGCCCATCGGCACAGACAATGTTAATACCACGATTGTGCGGCATGTACTTGTAGTTCCAGTAAGGGATTTCCCAGACAAGACAGGCTTTCGTAGGAATGTGAACATCATTGGCCGGCCGGCCGCTGACCGGCCTGCTGACTTCGTACGCGCTGCGGTCTTTCTTGAGGTAAATGTGATTCCACACGTAGGTCACGCCGTCGTTGTCGTAAAAGAAACCCTGCGTGAAGTTGTAACCCGGCTCGCCGACAGGAAGCTTCGCCTTTAGACCGGCCGGACAGGCGTAGGTGCCGCTGACAAGCCGCTGGTCGGCGAGACGATTGCTCTTTGGCTTTACAGTGTTCGTGCCAATGTAGGGCTGCAGCAGCTCCGGCATCCACATGTCATCCGAACGCAAGTCATGGTCGCCTTTCCATGCCTTGCCCCAGTTCCGACACAATGGTATGCGGTCGCGGTAATCCTGGACGTACATGTTCACGGCAAGACCGATCTGTTTCTGGTTGTTCAGACAGAACACCTGATTGGCTTTGCTCTTTGCTTTGCCCAGCGCCGGCAACAACATGCTCGCCAGAATCGCGATTATGGCGACCACCACCAGCAACTCAATCAACGTAAACGCGGCCGGATAACCCAAGGCCGATCGCACCGCGCCTGAAACTGTGCATTCGCCTTTTCGCATAAACTCTGCAGCGTCTCTCAGCCCGCTTATTCCATTCCCATGGTAATCCCGCGAAGCGAATGTTTGCAAACAATTAACAAATATGCGGCCTTCGGAAAACCCGCCCTTCGCCGGACAATGAGGTAAATGGTCCGTGGTCTGCCACCGACGGCGCTGCTGAAATCTGGTGTGTCTCCGCAGCAGCGGTTCAGTGCGAGGCGTCCAAGAACGCGGGTGCGCCCGCGTTCCCGGCCGACTGCGCCCCTTCCTCCAAATCCGGGTGGCCATCGCGGTCGCCATCGAGCTTTGTCAAGTCGAGGAAAACGAACGGCCGCTCATAGGCCTCCTGGTTAACGCCCGCATACGAGACCCAAAGCCGCAACGCAGTGGCGTCAAATACGACATCCATCACGTTCCCGCCGCGAATGGGGATTGAGCAGGCAAGGTCTTTCATTCGTTCGCCGTCGAATTTCCCGTAATCCCTGCGCAGGATCGGAAATGCGCCGCGCCCCTCGTCATTGTAAACCACATTGGGCAGCACGTTGGGAGCGAACTCGTCCGTCGGGTCGTTGTCGTTCCAGATACGCACCCGATCGGCTGGCGCTGCCGGGCTGTGCGCCCGGATTTTCACGGCGCGTCTTTCGGAGCGGCCGTCGCCAAATACGAAATGATAGCGTTTGGTAAAGATGGCCGTCGCTACTCGCCTTGCCCCACACCGCGACGGAACTGCACGAGTAAGGAGCGAGCAACGGCAAACAATGCGCCTGCTGAAGCGTGCGGACGGGCACGCCAGAACCGTCCGCCAACCCGACCAGCTCCTGGGCGAACCGCAGATCGGTGAACGCCGCAGTCGTGGCCCATACGTGGTCGAGTTGCGCATCGCTCACGTTGAGTTTCTGCTTGAGACCAGCCACAGCCGCGGGAATGAACTGTTGAATCTCCGGTTGCAGCAAGCGGCCGAGGTGCCACCCCATTTGGTAAGGCGTGCCGCCAACCACAACCACTGGCACACGCGCCACACCGTTCGTCAAAACAAATTGATAACCACCGCCGCCAACATCGCGGCTCTCGGAAACCGCCGGTCCTGTCACCGTCTGCGCGACAATCGCCGCTTCTTTTTCAGAGTCCGCGGCAAACAAATGCGCGCTCGCAGCGCAAGTGACGACAACCAAAACTACCCATATTGGCTTTGTCATGGTTTTAAATTTGTTAAGCGAGGCTGGCGCCAAAATCTTACCGGCTCACCAGCGATGATACTGCGTTGCACAGGTGGCAGGCCGGAATTGCGCCAGCAAAAAGCTGGCGCAAATGCCCTCGATTCTGATCTTGCAAATGCTCCGGCCCGGAAACAGTCGCACTCACGCCTTCACACCGCGCAAATCCGGCTCGAGTTTCTTGCCCTCGCGCAGCAGCTCCGCAAAGGTCAACTCGCCGCCACGATACGCCGCTTCACGGCCCAAAATGGCTGTCAGGTTGGAACGAACCGATGGCGCCACGGTCGGGTTGTCGTACTTCCCCGTGGTCACAAATTGATGGAATTCCCTGATGTTCGTCTGTGCGCCTGTTGTGTAAAGGTTCCCAACACTGCCGCCCTTGAAAGGTTCGTTGCCCCGAATCCAAACACTCCCAAAATAGTCAGTGTAAATGTAGCCTTCGGAACCATACACACGGCAAACAATCTCGTCCCGCATTTCGGGTATCGTCTGAATGCACGTAAACGAAAGCGGTACCCCGCCCGGGAAAACATAGTTCACCGAAAAATGATCCCAAATGCTGCCTTTCGGCCGCAGTTTTTGCCCCCCAACACCCATCGCCCGTTCAGGGTCCGCGTTCAAAATCCACGTCGCCACGTCCAACGCGTGAATCGCTTGTTCGACAATAAAGTCGCCCGACAACGCAAGCACACAATACCATTGCCGCAACCGCGCTTCCGGGTCCGCCGGAGGCAAGGTTCGCCCGCCTCCCGACCACGGGTAATGGGCTTCGCCCATGACCAGCGTTCCAAGATCGCCTTTCCGTATCCGCGCAACCGCTTCCCTATACAGCTCGTTGGCTCGCGTCTGAAAATCAACCAAGAACACCAGTTTCTTCGAAGTCGCGCGTTTGCCCGCTTCGGCGATCATCTGGCAACCCGGAACATCGACCGCAATCGGCTTTGCGACAAAGACGTGCTTTCCGGCGTCAACCGCATCCAGCGCCTGCTGCGGATGGAAATACGGCGGCGTCTCGATCGCCACAGCGTCGAGCTTGCACTCCAAAAGGCGCTTGTACCCCGACAGCCCGGTAAACCGCTGGCCTTTGTCTATCCCGAATTTCTCGCCCACCGCATCCACCCGGTCCTGGAAGTAATCTGAACACGCAACCAGCTTGTAGAGCCCGCTTTCCTCGAACAGATTCGCTATCCACGCCCCGCGCCCGCCGCATCCTATCAAGCCGAGCTGGATCTTTTCGTTCGCAGCCGCACCAAACGCCACACCCGGTTTGACCAACGTAAGCGCCGCAACCGATGCCGTCCCAGCCAAAAACCGCCGTCGCGGCACAGTCCCTAAAGTCATACCGCCAAAGTCAGTCTTCATATTCATCCTCTTATCGACAATGTTACCGTTTTCCTCGCTTCTTCCCTTTTCCAAGCTCCTTAACAACGCCTGTTATCCACTCGACGCTCTTCCGTGTGTTTTCTTCCGAGCCGCTGCACTCGAGGGACACAACACCGTCCCATCCTGTGCCGTGCAAGTATTCCAAGCATGCCCGGATGTTGTCTGCGTTGACCCCGCCGCCCACCGGCACCTCTGAACTGCCAATCCCGGTTTCCTCGCCACGCACCGCTGCAGCAAGGGCAGGGCTCACGTCCTTTATGTGGCAGTGGACAATGTATGGCCGCAACGCCTTGCAATAGTCCAGCGGATTGTGCCCGGCAATGAATGTGTTGCCGGTGTCAAAATTGCAGCGCAACCACGGCGAATCAAAGTGCTTGAACAGCCGCAGCATGAAGTCTATGTCGTTCGTGTAAGGCCCGTGCGGTTCAACGTTCACTATCACCTTGTAATCCTCCGCCCAAGGCAACACCTGCGCGTAATTGTCGCACGTCACCCGAAACACTTCCTTGCGATTCATCCCGGGCGTCTCAAACGCGCCATCCACAGTATCAACCATCGGACACCCCAGCTCGGCAGCAAAGCGAATCGACTGCTGCACGTATTGAACCCCAAACGCAGACCCGTTCGGCCCCATCATCGGATAAGACCCGTCAATCTGCGACGTCACCAGACCCAAATTGTCCAAAAACCTCCGAATCGCCCTCGGATTCGATTGCAGCGAAACGCCAGGGTCATACCCAAGAGCCGCAATGAAGTTCTGACCGTGAATGACGCAGAATTCGACGTGTTTCAACCCCGTCGCCGCGATTTTACGACACGCCTCCTCGAAACCAATGCTGTGGGGGCGCCAATTGTCCGTGTGAATGCCGACTTGTATCATGCACATTTGCTATTCCAGCGCCAACACCGAGTCAAGCCGCGAATGCATGACAACGCTCCGGCTTATGCACCGTGCATGCCAATAAATACCACCCGCCACACACCCAGATACACACCTGCGTTCAACCCGCTGAGGACGCCGCGCAGAAGTCGCGCCGCCAAGCCATTGAAGCCATGCCGCAGTTAGCTGAACATGCACCCTACGGCCCACCCGATTCGTCGGAGCGGCTCGATGGTTATCTGTACAGCGATGTGAAAACCCAGGGGAACGAATGAAGGCACTGTTCGTGGACGCCAGGCCGCTGGTGGCGGTGGTTAATCCCGGTGATCAGCACGAGGCAGAAGCCCGGCAGGCTTTGCAGCGATTGGCCGCCACAAGAATTCCACTGAGTTCCACGGAACACATCCTCGACGAAGTGGCCACCGCCATCGCTCGCACCCAGAATCCGCGACAGGCGGCAGAATGAGTGCGACAACGCAGAACAGTGTCCCAAGCCCCGGCTAAATCACACCTGGCGGCGTCGGCGGCAATGGCACCCGCAGCTCACGCACCTCGTTCTCAAACAAACCATCCTTCTCACGCTCGCGAATGTCACGATCGATCCTGTCCAGACGCTCTCGCACCTCGGCTGGCAGTTTCTCCTTGTCCGCCTCCGAATTCACCTTGCCATCAAAAATCACCTTGTCGTTCAGGTCCTTCACAGTGACAAACCGTTCTCCATCTTCTTCCCTTACAGTTGTGACATCCTTTTCCGTTCTCACAACAATCACGCGCGTCTTTTGACCCGGCATCGGTGGCTTTGGCACATCACCACCCTTCCTTACAATGGAATTCCTCAAGCCCGGCCGCGGCACACCACGGCTGCGCACTTCCGACCGGCTCCGCACAGTCTTCCCATTTCCATCTTCGTCCTCTTCGAGTTGGATGACGATTTCATCCGCTTGATTCTCTTCTGGCCGCGTACTGAAGACATGCAAGCGCGGCACGTATCGGTACTCGAGTTCTTTGATTGACTTCAGCGCGTCCCGAAGCCGGCGTGGCTCAGGGGATGGGCTTGCCTTGTCAGTGAGAACCGCCTCGGCCTCGACCTTCTTCCCGCCCCGGAAAAGCTCCAGCTTGATCTTGTCGCCGTTCTTCCGCTCGGAGATTCGCTTCACAACATCGCCGGGCCCACGCACAGTGTCACCCTCAATTTTCACGATCACATCGTGCCGTTTTATCCCTGCCTTGGCGGCCGGGCTTTCATCTACCACGGCATTCACCAATGCACCTGTGCCCTCCTCGAGTCCCAACTGGGCCGCAAGCGCCGGATCAACAGGCCCCAACTGCACTCCAAGGAACGGCGAAGGCCGTGCCGGTCCCCACTCTCCAAACGGGCCGACCCAGTCTCTGAACCGTTTCAGTTCAGGCAGCTCTTTGAACGCCCTGCCAAGGTCGCGAAACCGCTCACCAAAATCTTCGAAAGGCGCCGGTTTTGGCGGCTCCGATTCGGTCTCGCCCAACGTAACCTCGACCGTCTCGCGCTTGCCCTGACGGATGAGCGCGATCGTGACCTTCGATCCCGGCTCACGGCTCCGCACGAGCGCGGTCAACTGCTCTCCATTGCACAATAGCTGGTCATCCAGTTTCTCCAGTACGTCATGGACTTTGATCCCGCATTTCTCCGCAGGACTGTCCGCAACAACCTCGATCACGCTAAGTCCTACACCCCGCGGCAGTTTCACCTGATTGCGCAGCGTTTCGTCAGCGGTGGAAACAATAACACCCAGATAAGCCACCTTGTCCGGCGAACCCCACGCACTCGACATAAAACCGGCCGCTAACGCAACCCCCAACATCACACCCATGATCCGTGACTTTGTATGTTCAGTTTTCATGTTCAATCTCCATCTCTCATCAGCAATCAATTGTTCCAATTCACGTTGTCGCCCTGCTCAGCTAACCGGTCCCAACCATGGCCCGGATGCCGCAAGGCCTCCAAAATCCGTAACGCTCTCAATGCACAACAGCAGGTATTAGAACCGTCTCTTCCCGCGGAACAAACACTTGCACAACCGCATTGTCCCGTCTGTCCCTGAACTCCGCTGCCGACACGTATTGCCATGTGACTTTCCGCAACGGCACCGGAGTCGGCACTTCAACAAGACCCCTGTCTTCAGCTTCAATCAAATAGTTCGCATTCCGAACAAGGTCTAAACCAGCGTCGCCAACCGGACCGGAATCATGCGCCAACTCTGGCCCTTTGGCTGGTCCCGATAAATCGCCAGCCAATCTCGCCAACTTCGGTTGCCGTGCCACGATTATCACCCCCACAACCACAATCGCCGCAGCCGCGGCCAATGACATCCATCTGCGCCACGACCAGCCAACACCATGAAACCTGACAGGCACAACACGCACTTTCCTGTCAAGATTCCGGGCTATCCGCTGTTTAAGGTGCTGACCGGGCTGGCTCGGCCGCATTCGCGCCAGTTCCGCAGCAAGTTCGTCAAGCTCGTCTTTCATATCACACCGGCTGTGATCACATTTCGCAATTGGTTCAGCGCATAGCGGTACCTCGAAGCGGCTGTGTTCGGCGAGATCGACAGCGTTTCCCCGATCTGCTCAAACGTCAGGCCACCCCAAATCTTCAAGACCAAAACCTCGCGTTGCTCCGGAGGAATCGACCGCAGAGCAGCTTCCAATTGTTGCTGCCGCTCCTTCTCCTCGACGGGGTCAGCAAACCACGCAACTGGTTCACCGTCTTCCCCCGCATAACACGCAATTTCCCGCTGCCACCGGCTGCGCGCTTTCCGGGCATTGTCGATCGACACCCGCTTCACCATCGTGAACAACAGCGTCGGCGACAGCTCCGGTTGTTTCTGTCTAGCGCGCCAGTACCTGACAAAAGCTTCCTGCACAATGTCTTCCGCCTCGCTTGCATGCTCGGTCTGCTGACGGGCAAACAACAACAACTTGGGACCGTACTCTTCCCACAGCTCTTCCCATTCGCCGTTGTTTGCTGTCCGTTCCATCCGAGACTTCATATACTATAGCGTGCCCAAGTCTTCTTTTTGTTCAAAATTCGCTGTTTTTCATTTGGCCCGCATAGTTCGCAGCCCGCCGTAGCCGGAACCAAATTTGCCTGAGCAGCACTGACCAGCTCTTGCGCCCCCTCTGTCGCATGAAGCCATTCGGTTGGCAAACCCGCGGCCCAGTTGAACGTTGCGAGTTGAACGTTGTACGTTGGACGTTAAAAGTGTCGCTAGCTTGATCGGCTTGGTCTTCTGCTTGAGAACGTTCAACGTACAACGCTCAACGTACAACGTTCAGAGGGGATACTGCTCGATGAATGCTCGTTTCAAACCCGCCTAAAGGCGGAACTCGAACAGCCGCGGATGCAGTGGGCGTTGGTAGGCGCGAAGCGTTTGGAGTGCGGCAGCTTGCTGCC
>JAAYVR010000025.1 GCA_012517065.1 Verrucomicrobiota bacterium
CGATGGCCGGTCGTGCACCTGCTTCAATCACGCAAATCGGGCGTCCGGGCATTCACCGGCTGGGTGCGGCGAAGAATCGCCGCGCTCCTGCGGGGCGTTGGAAAAGCAACAGCGTTCAGGAGCGCGACCGTCCCCGGCCGCATCAACCCGACGACCGGTCGTGCGGCCCGTTTCAATCAGGCAAATCTAGTGCCCGAACATACACCGGCTGGGTGCGGCGAAGAATCGCCGCGCTCCTGCAGGGCCTTGGGAAAGCAACGGCGTTCGGGAGCGCGGCCGTCCCAGGCCGCTTCAATCCGACCACCGATCTTACGACCGGTTTTCATCCCGGAGATCTGACGTCCGAATGTTCACCACTTGGGCATTTCGGCACTATACGCCTGGCTGGGCTGAGACGAAGCTTCACCGACTTTCACTTCCGTTTTGGTGGTTTTGCCGGTTGCTTTGTGGTCTTGGTTTTGGTTGTGCGATCCGCTTTCTCTTGCCTTTTTGCTTCGTCTTCGCGCATTTCCATTTGCATTTCGCGGACCCCGGGCAGGCGCTGGGTTTCTTCGTCGGCGAGCCGAGCGGCTTCTTCGGGGCTGGACAATACAGTTGGCCGGAGCATGACAACCAGCTCACTGCGTTTCGTGTCGCGGGAAGTACTGCGGAAAAGCGCGCCCATGATAGGGATATCCTTGAGCACAGGAATGCCCGAATTTGACCGGCTCTTTTGGGTTCTTATGTAACCGCCAAGGATGACTGTGTCGCCGCTCCGCACAGACACGGTTGTCGAAGTTGAACGGCTGGTCGTGTTTGGTGCCTTGCCGGCGTTCGGCATTTCAGTGAAACCGGTGACCTCGCTGATGGTTTGATCGATTTCCATCACAACGAGGCCGTCAGGCGTGATGTACGGTGTGACATTCAAGATGGTGCTGACGTCGGCAAATTGGACCATGGCATAATTGTAGCCGTAAACGCCGCTGTAACCCGGGTAGCTTCCGACGTAAGGGATTTGCTCGCTGACGTCGAACGACGCGGTCATGGCGTGACTTGTTTGCACTCTGGGTGTGGCAAGCACGTGACCTCGGCTTGTCGATGCGATTGCCTTGACCGCAAAGGAGAGGTCGCCCTTGAACTGTCCCCAGTAATTGAAGCCGTCCGGCAATGACCCAGAAATGTTCGTCAAGTTGGACAGCAATCCGGCGCCGCCGTTGTTGGCGGCCATCGAAGTCAGGTCGCCGGTCTTTTGCTGGTTCAACAATGCGCTCACGCCAAGGCTGTAATTGTCGTTGAGTTCGACATCCATGATTATCGCCTCGATCAACACCTGGGCCATAAGGCGATCGACCTTGTCAAGGATGTTCGTGATCATCGCCATGTCTTCCTTGGTTGCATACACAATGAGCGAATTCGACCGTTGATCTGGAACAATTCGAGCGTCCTTGAGCAATTGAACCTCACCGGGCTGCGTACCCATCCGGCTTACGATTTGTTGCAGACGCTGGCTGAAGGTGGTTGTGCCGCCACCGACAGGCGTTGTTGCGGCGGCCTGGGGTGTGTACACGCCGGGCTGACGATAAGTGCCATACCCAGGGTAAGTGCCATAACCCCCGTAACCGGTCCCGTAAGATGTCCCGTATCTGGTGCCTGTGCGGCCAGTAACGCCGCGTGTGGTTGTCCCGGTTCTGCGCACGCCTGTGACACCGGTCTGCGCAGCGCCTGCGCCCGCGGCTCCAACTGCTCCACCACCACCACCGCCGATAAGGCTGCTCATTGTCGAATAGACATCTTCAACCTTGCCATACTTGATCGGAATAACCTCGAGTTTGTATTCGCTCTCGACCTCGACATCGACTCTTTCGAGTATTTCGGTCATTCGTTTGATGTTCGCCGGGTAATCCCTCAGGACGAGCGTCATAGTGCTGTCGATTGGCACAACGCCGTTTGGCATTTTGGCAAAGCCAGTGAGCAGTTGGGCCACTTCTGACGGCAAAGCGTGCTTAAGTGAAACCACTTTGGTCACAAACTGACCGGCTTCAGGCAGGTCTTTGGGGTCCACGCCCGAGAATGCCGCGCCTTCCTGGAGCGCTTGCTGGCTGGGAACGGCACTCACGAACTTGTCGCCCACGTTGATCATCGTGATTCCGTTCAAGGCGAGGACTGCATCTAGCGCCTGAATGGCTTCTTCACGGGTGAGTTCCTGTTCGTTTCGGAAAGTGATTGACGCGGCGGGTAACGACGTGGGCCTGAGAATGCTGCGGCCCGTCAGCAAGGCGTAATAGTTCAGAACCTGGTCGATGGGTGCAACTTGCAGATTGATCACGTGCTCAGGGATTTTCCCTGCAGGAGTCAATGTCATCGTGTTGGTGCCTGCGGCCATTACGGCGAGGTTCGTTTGACCTTGCTGAGCCGCGGCGGCGATTGCCGCGGGACCAGGCGCAGTCTGAGTTGCGGCAGTGGGTGGTTGCGCTGCAATTGCCGGGGATTGTCCTGTTGGAACTGCAGCAGCCGATGTTGCCGGAACAGCCGTCGCGGCCGGACTTGTGGCAGGGACAACATTCACAGCGGGTTCGGTCGTGGTCCGGGGCGTGACGACGTTTGTGGTGCCCGCGCCAGCGGTGACTGATCTGCCGGGTATCGACCTCGCCGCCCTGTTGGTCGCAAGAGATCGCAGCAATTCGATTCGGTTTGTGGACGACTGACCGAGAGGTGGCGGCGGCACGGGAATCGCGGGTGGCGCGCTTGACGGTGGGGGCGAGATCGACCCGGATTGATTTGGTGGTTGATTCTGCGGTTCGCTCACGGGCGGAGCAGGCGCTGTATTGGTGGCGGTCGGCGTCTGCTGCACGAGTGCCACGAAAGCACAGGTACACACGGCGACAGCTCCAATGATTCTAAAGATTGATGTTTTCACGGTCTTCGTACTGCAACTGGGGGTGCGTTGGTGGCCGGGCGTGATGCGGTTGATGTTGAGGTGGTGGGCTTGGGCTTCTTCTGATAACTGGCCACAAGAGTTATTTTTCCCAACAGCCGATACTGAGCTGGGTCGGGCCGTAGGTCCATGTCCCTGACGCGGATCATCGAATCACCCGACCCCAGCGCAACCAGGAAATCCACCAATTCCTTGTCAGTGGCGGTGACGTCAATTGAGAGTGCCTGTTCGTCGAAGAACTGGTTTGTGCTTGTGGACGTCACCGGGCGTGTGCCAGTGATGGCGACGTTGTTGAGCTGGGCCTGGTTTTGAACGGTGCGGGTGAGTTGCAACGCCTGCTCAGCAGCAAGCACAGCTTCGCCTTGCTTTTCGAGCTCGACAAGCCGGGCCCGGTACACTGGAACACGCGCGATTTCCTTCTTGTACGAGTCCAGGGTGTCACGCGCAGCGCTCAACTGCATTCGCAGTTTGCCGAGATCGTAGAAATGGGGCCAGACAAACAACGCGTTCAAGACAAGAAACGCTATGGCGAGAAAAACAACAAGAATGCGCCGTTCCTGCGTCGAGAGGTTTAGTTTGTCCAAGAAACCGTTCATCAGAAGTTCGACCGTTTAATCTCGCATTCGATTGTCCAGTTCATTGGGCGATTGGCCGGGCCGATGCCGCCGCCCTGAATACTCTTGGTGGTGACCTGGCTGAACAGCGGTTGGCCGCGCACCATGGATTTGCTGAGAGCCTCGTTGAACTCGGTGACCTTGGCTTGTTGATCAGGCGGCACGGTCCCGTACAACCCGAGTTTTTTCCCACGCTGAAAACTCAGTTGCGTCAGCGTCAGCTCTTGCGGTAAAGCGTCAGACGCGCTTTTCCAACAATCCAACGCTGCGAATTTCAGGCTCATCTGTTCTTCGAGCACGTTGATTTTCGCTTTGAGCTGCAACGCGTTGGTGTAGCTGCCGGCCAGTTCGGCTATCTCCCTTTCCACTCGGCCTTTCTGAATCCCGACGTATTGCAGAAGTCCCATGAAAACGAGAACCCCGACAAGATACAGCAACGCCACCGCGCCAAGGCCGCGCATCCAAATCCGGTCCACAAACTGTTGCCGGTATCGCATCAAATGCTCCGGCGGAAGCAGGTTCGCGCTCGTGTCGAGCCGGATCGCTGCAGCAGCAAGGTCTGCAGGCGCCGGCGCCGGATGCAGGTCGGGCGCGCTCCCGATGAAATCAGTGAGCGCAGCCTGCATCTCGGCGGCAAGAACCGAATCGGCAACCACATGCCAGCGCGGATTTGGGGGGAGCCAGCCTTCCATCTCGCCCGCCCATGCGGTTTGGCGAAGAAGCTCGACCAAGTGCGATGCGGCGGTCAGGTCGTCAGGCACCTGAAAGAGATTCAAGTTGACCAACCTGCCTTCGTTCCACCAAGCGACAAGCGAAAACACTTTGCCAGCCTCGCGCCGCGCATGTATCCAGACTTCATCTCCTTGAACAGGCGCGGAGAGCAATTCGGCCAGAAAAGGTACGTCAAGCCGATCCGGGACGTATCCGACACCCTCGAGTTCACCGAGGTATTGCTCGACAAATGACCTGGGAACCATGATGACGATTGCCGTCAACCCGTCTTTGCCGGATGACTGCATGACGTGGGTTGTCCAAACCGCTTGTGCCAGCGGCAGCGGACAGAGTTTTTCGAGTTGGAACTCGACCATTGCGTGGACCTCGGCCGGCTCGCAAGGCGGCAACTGGACCACTCGTATGAATACCTGGCTTGATGGCAGCCACGCAACATTGAGCCGGGGTTGCCAGAGGTCTCTGACGGTCCGGTTAACCACTGCGGCTGGGAGTCTTGAGGTGAGCGCAACCGCCTGATCAGCGTGCAGCTCGATTCTGGCGCCAGCACGCTTGAATTGCCACAGCCAGCGACGATCGCCAACCGTCGCCACAACATTCGCGTTTTGCCAGCGATGCGTCTTCACGGTTTTGTCACAAGAGAAAGTTTGTCGTCCATCAACGCCGCGAGATGCTCTTCGCTCTGAGTGACGCGCAGGACTTCTTCAATTGTTGTGACTCCAGCCCTGACTTTTTCCCATCCATCCATGCGGAGGGTGAGCATGCCCTGTTCGATTGCTTTCTGGGCGATCATTGATGCGGACGTGCGATTCAGGACGAGCGGCCTGATTTCCTCTGTCAACACGAGGAGTTCGTATATGCCGGTTCGCCCCTGATAACCCAGTTGCCGGCATTCATCGCAACCACGTCCCTTGTAGAAAGTCGTCGCGTTGATGTGCGCTTCCGGGAACCCAATTCGCAAAAGGTAGTCTTTCTCGATCTGTTGCGGGGCTTTGCAGTGCGAGCAAATCGTTCTCACAAGGCGTTGCGCCATCACGGCTTCCACCGAAGAAGCCACAAGAAACGGCTCGATCCCCATGTCGATCAAGCGCGTAAACGCGCTCGGCGCGTCGTTGGTGTGGAGCGTGCTGAACACAAGGTGCCCGGTCAACGCCGCCCTGATGGCAATCTCGGCCGTCTCCAGATCGCGAATCTCGCCCACCATGATCACGTTCGGGTCCTGACGGAGTATATGTCTGAGCCCGACGGCAAATGTCAGGCCGATCTCGGGTCGCACTGCAATTTGGTTCACACCGGAGATTTCGTACTCGACCGGTTCCTCGATGGTTATGATTCTCTTGGTGGGCTTGTTGATTTCGGACAGGAAAGCGTACAAGGAGGTGGACTTGCCGGAGCCGGTTGGACCTGTCACGAGAAAGATGCCGTGCGGTTTGACGATGATCCGCTCGATCGCAGCGCGCTGTGCTTCAGACAGACCAAGGTTCCGCATGTTGAATGACGCCCGGCCACGGCTCAACAATCGAAGCGAAACGCTTTCACCATACACGGTCGGGACCGTGGAAACACGAATGTCCAGTTCCTCGCCTTTGATTCGAACGTTGATTCGGCCGTCCTGAGGGAGCCGTTTTTCGGCAATGTTCATTCCGGACATTACCTTGATGCGGGAGATGATAGCGGCCTGGAATCGCTTCAATTGTTCTGGCATCGGCTGCTTGTGCAGTATGCCGTCAATCCTGTAACGAATCCGCAATTCATTTTCGAGCGGCTCGAAGTGTATGTCGGTGGCCTTGCTGTTGTGAGCCTCCCAAATCACCTGGTTGACAAACTTGATAACGCTCGCCTCCTGGTCACCCTCGGCAATTTCCTTGTCCGTGGGAAGGTCCAAATCGCCACTGTCGCTCCCGCTCATTTCGTCCAGCGTTTCCGCGCCCATCCCGTAGTATTCCTTGAGCACCGTCTCGATCTCGTCCAGTGGAGCGAGAGCGAAATCGACAGGCCGCTGCACGGCGAAGTGGACTGCCTGCAGCATGTTCGAATCAAACGGGTCGCTCACGGCCACCTGCATCCGCTCATCCTCGACCAGTGTGGGCGCGACCTTGTACTGGAACGCAACCTTGCTCGGGAGAACAGTCAACATCTGTTTTCGCCAACCGTCTCCGAGCTCGCGTTCCATTTCCTGGGCGCGTTTGAGCCGCCTCAAGAATGGTATCTGCACAACCTGGGCAACCCGCTCCAAAAACGCTTCTTCCGGGACACCGGACCGTTCCTGCAGAAAGCGAAACAGGGAGACTTTCTTCGATTCGTCCTGCTCGCTCTGCTGGATTGCACGCCACGAGTTGCGCAATTGCTCAAATCGATCCGGGCTCACGAGCCCGGCTCGTTCCAATACGCTCTTGATCGATGCAAATGCCATCGTCAAATCAATCCGCTCGGCCCTTGGTTGCACCACAGGCCGGCTTCAAATGAAACAACATGGGATCAAAAAAGTTGCGTGCGAATTTGGCCAGTCCAACTGGTGTTCAACAAGGCGCGACCCGGCACGGTAGCACGCAAACGCGCCAGCCCGGAAATCTCATCGGAAGTAGGCTTTGGGTGTCTTGGTCTGGTCAAGCGGTGAGCTTTCGGGCTGATTCATTCAACCCGCCGATAGTCAGCATACGCGCGGGACAATCGATCAACGCTTGCAAGGCCGCGATGAATCCAAACGCGATAGCGGCAGTGGATTGTGTTTCCCGGTTGAAAAGTTGCGGGTCTTACTCCGGGCCAGCCAAGGCACAGAACGCCATAATGGCGCGTGAGCCACTGTGGCGGGTAATCCGGATGGCTTGGATGGACGAAAATCGCTGCGCCACTTGTCCGCTTTTCAGCGGCCCACAAACGCGTGAGGTCGGCCCATGGCAGATTTGTCATTGGGAGGTCGTCCTTGGTAACGCCGGACGGGATGGTGATAATGGTGTTTGTGCCGGGAGCAAACCTGAGTGTGAGCCCTCCATAGCTTTTGCCTTCTGCGCCCATGAGTGTGAGCGTACTCTTCACCGGGGTCCAGGCGAATTCGATGTCAATAGCCCGGGAGTCACCTCGGGCCGGATGAACCGTGAAACGAACTGTCTCATGCACGACCTTCTCAGTCCCGACGTACCAACCGTTCTGAACAGCGAGCGTTGCGGCCCTGTCGGTGACGTCTTTCTGGGACCAGCGCTCGAACTGATGCCGAATGCCGCGCAAATCCCAGAGTGAGTATTCCGCCTCGCCGATCTTCACATGCGGCCATGCCCAGAACAACCCGCGATGATGATAGTGATCTAGTGGGAAATCATCCGTTAAAACTTCACCGTCGAGCCCGTAAAGCGGATGGACGTAAGAACTGCGGGCGCGGTCGGCGGGCACGCCCTCTTTGCTAATGACCCCATGATTATAAACAAGCACTGGCTTTTGTTCTTCCCACAGGCCGAGAGATTTCTCGTCAACGTCTGCGAATCGAAACCCATTGCCGGCTGCGTCCGCGTGGGCCGAACAACCAAGCCCGCATCGCATCAGGGCCAGAATCATCCCCAACATCCACACCATGGTCGCCCCGCAAAAAGTGTCAGCGGGCTTTTGCACGTATGGTTCTTTCATGCTGATAGCCTGCGACATTTCCGACACCGATGCAACCCCAACCCGCATATCTCGCAGTCCGGCGTGACCGAAAGCCACTGGGGGAGGCAGAAGCTGGGGCGCTGCCTGTCAGGGGACTTTGGTTCCGCTCACGCCGGGCTGCATTGTCATACTGAAGAATCATTCATATTCGCGAAGATTCTCAGGCTGCCAGTTTAGTCGATTTCTCCGTATCTCTTTCTCTGGCAGCAACTAAGGCGGTCAGAACGGCACGGCCTTTGGGCGTGAGTCGGATAGAGTGACAGGCTCGTTGTTTGGGTTTTTGCCCCCGGAACGCGGCGGGCCCGCAGATTGCCCGTTGTTCCAATCGGCGGCTGCTGAAGTCTGTGCAGGTACCCCTCGGCTGCCGATATGGGGACAGACACATTGTTTGTGGATCCAGAGCCGATCAACGTCCGGGCGCCGGGTTGGGATCATCGAAACTGGTGTAGGATCGGGGGGGCGGATCGGTGCGGCCGAGGACGGCCGCGCTCCCGACCGCCGGTGTTTTTTCTAACGCGCCGGCAGGAGTGCGGCGATTCTTCGCCGCGCCCAACCGGTGTATGTTCGGTGGTCCGATTTGGGGGATGGAAACGCGTCGCATGACCGGTCATCGGGCTGATGGGGAATATGGGATATGGGGACAGGCACGGAGTTTGTGAATCCAAACAAAGCGGCAGCAAGCTGCCGCACTCCAAACGCTTCGCGGCTACCAACGCCCACTGCATCCACGGCTGTTAGAGTCCCACCTTCAGGCGGCTTTGAAGCGAGCATTCATCGAGCAGTAATGCCGTTGAACGTTGTACGTTGA